>NZ_JAFMOZ010000123.1:0-113183 GCF_019049615.1 Rahnella sp. BCC 1045
AGCCAGTGACTTGCGTCACTGGCTTTCTCGCATTAATCACTCAAATCACCGCAGCCTGATCCTGCGGTGCCGGAATGTGATTATTCGATATTAGATTCGATAAACCACAGGAATTTATCCAGGTCGCGGGATGCGGCAGTGAAGATATCTGCGGTGTCTTCATCTTCCACTTCGCTGATGGCTTTGCGGGTATCGTTAGCCACAACAGCATAACGTTCAGCCAGCGCTTTCAGGTGTTCCTGAACGGTGTGGATATTGGTCGGGTAACTTTTCAGCGGGGTTTTATCGTTAACAACCTGCACGGTACCCAGCGCAACGCCACCTAACTGAACGACACGTTCCGCGATGGTGTCCTGATGGTCAATAATTGCGGTGCGGAAGCCGTCGAGCATTTCATGGACCGCAATAAAGTTTGCGCCACGCATGTTCCAGTGTGCCTGTTTGGTGATCAGCGACAAATCGATATATTCAGTCACCAGACGATTAAGCACTTTGATGGTATTGAGTTTAACACTCTCATCTAAATCGTTGCGTGTGTAGATAAGTTCAGAAGATTTCGTTTTGACCAGTTTAGCGGTACTCATATTCATATCTCCTTGTTTCATTAAAATAAACGCTAAATAATGTATTTCTTAACTGCATTCAGTATAGCAATAAATCGAAATTTTGCAGGACAGTCGTTCCTATCGTTCTGATAGCGTGTGTCTAAAAGGACTGTCTCGTCGACCTGTTTAACCTATCATACTGATTTCTCAGGTGCATAGGATTCATCCGTAATTGTGTTTTTTATTCCGGCATTCATAATTATTAATAGTGATAATTATTTTCATTTAAGCGTGATAAATATTTATGAATGTAACTTATGATGTGAATATATATTCATGATACTCATGTTTAATGGCTGGGAATAACAATCAGATCGGGTAATTATTTATTTTGAATAGAATTAGCAAAAACGGCAGAAAAATATCTGCCATTTTATATAAGTAACATGACAGGATTACAGCGCCAGCGTACCGCTATAAAGCACTGCGCCGGTAGGTTGTCCGGTTGGAGAGCCGCCGCGAGGTTCGAGGCTGATCGCCAGCGTATACCCCGGATCCGGCATTTTTGCGGCCAGCGTTAACTGCGTCGGTTGCTGAGTGTTGAGCAAGCCGAGCGAACGCGGTTTACCACCCGGTGGTATCGCCCACAGTTCCAGACTACGGTCTGCCGCAAGATCCGGTGCGCTGAGCGGTGTCAGCAACAGGCTGCGCGTGCTCATATCGACGCTGACCACCCATTGCCCGTTTTGCTGCCCTGCGCTGCTGGCCAGAATGGCGACCGGCGTTGGCGCAGCGGGTTGTACCAGAAGGTGAGGGATCAGCAACAACGCGGCCAGCCCGGCGGCCAGCGCCCAGCCAATGTATCCGCGCACCGGTCTTTTCGCCGGAGCAGGGCGCTTATCGGGTTGTAACGTCAGATTGTGCTGAATGCGCTTCCAGACTGACGCGGGTGGGATCACCGGGATAATCTGGTTATCGAGTTGCGTAAACGCCTCCTGCCAGCGGGCGACTTCAGCCGCTAGCCCCGGGTCATCGTGCATCTTGCGCTCAAACTGAATCCGCGCCGCGCCGCGCAAGGTGCCGAGTGCATATTCGGCTGCGAGGGCAGCCTGATAATGGCTTCTGCTTTTCATAGTCCGACGCAGCTCTTAAGGTGATCCAGGGCGCGACGGATCCAACTTTTTATCGTCCCCAGGGGTTGTTGTAAATGTGAGGAAACCTCGCCGTGAGACAGGCCCTGATAATAGGCAAGGATCAGGCTCTGTCGTTGTTCTGCGGGAAGGTGCGCCAGGCAGGCCGCCAGAATTTTGGCATCGCTGTCCTGTTGCAGCCGTTGCAAAGGCTCATCAACGTCGCTGGCGTCGCTGTTCATGACGTCGTCATCCAGCTCATCGAGCTGATTGTCGCTCCCGCGCATCCAGTCGATGGCGCGGTTGCGGACAATGTGTGTCAGCCAGGTCATCGGGGAACTGAGCGCCGGATTATACGAACCGGCGCGGTTCCACGCGGTGATGTAGCTGTCGTGCAAAACTTCTTCTGCCCAGGCGTGCCGGCGCAACATGCGTAATGCGACGGCAAACAACCGGGGGGACGTCAGACGGTATAACTGCTCAAATGCCTGTCGATCGCCAACGGCCATGGCGCTCATCAGTTCACGCTGTACTTCCAGCGCATTCTCTGGTGTTGGCTTAACTAAAAAATTGTCATGCATTCGCCCGTCCTGACATGCTGAGGTGCTGTTTCATAAAGAAATCATGCCCTCAGTATAGTCGGTATTATTTTGGCATCAGGACGGTATCAATGACGTCGATCACACCGTTCTTCTGCTGGACGTCATAAGTGCTGATATTGGCGATATTCCCTTTGCCATCTTTAAGCTGAATATTGTGCGGGCCGTTATTGAGGATCCACAGTGGCTGGCCGTTTACGGTTTTAAGCTCTGCGGTGCCGTTGCCTTTTTTCAGCAGTTTTTCGAGATCTTTCATTTCATATTTACCCGCAACCACGTGATACGTGAGGATACTGGTCAGCGTGGCTTTGTTTTCCGGTTTTACCAGGTTATCAACGGTGCCTGCTGGTAATTTTGCGAAGGCGGCATTGGTTGGGGCAAACACGGTGAACGGGCCCTTGCCTTGTAAGGTATCGACCAGACCTGCGGCTTTGACGGCAGCCACCAGCGTGGTGTGATCTTTAGAGTTCAGGGCATTTTCTACGATATTTTTAGACGGATACATTTCAGCGCCACCGACCATGGTGGTGTTTTGAGACATCATTGCAGCCATTGACGCAGTGCTCAGCAGAAGAGAAGCACAGATAGCAGTACGGAGTAATGTTTTCATGATGGTGTCCTTCGCAGGTTAAGTAGGTAAGGTCTTGCCTCACATCTATACATACGAATGACCCCCTGCTTTTGGATGCAGGAAAAGATGAAATAAAATGAAAAAGGCGAAAGTGTTTTTCAACATATTGATAGAAAAGAAAAAAGCCACATCGTGATGACGTGGCTTTTTTGAAGATTCGGGATGAATTTACTTCCCTGAAGGATTATTGCCCGGAATATCGACCGTTTCTATTTTGGCTTTGCGTTGGAGCGTCAGCGTTGAACCGGCAGATGCCGCAATAATCGCGGCCAGCCCAAGCCACTGCGAGGCCGTCAGGAACTCACCCAGGAAAATAATCCCGGAAAGTGCCGCCATGGCGGGTTCCATGCTCATCAGCGTGCCGAAGGTTTTCGCCGGAAGCTTGGTCAGCGCCATCATTTCCAGCGAATAAGGTATGGCCGAGGTCAGCAGGGCAATCAGCAAACCTAGCGGCAAAATCTCCCAGCTGAAAATTGAGGTATGCGCCTGAATCGCACCAATCGGGAAGAATATCAGTGCGGCAATCAGTGAACCCATCGCCGCCGTGCCGGGGCCATAACTGCTGCCGGCCCGCTGTCCTGCGAGGATATAAATCGCCCAGCAGGCACCGGCAATCAGCGCAAAACAGGCACCTTTCAGGTCCACACCGCCCGCGCTTTGCCCCAGCGGCAGCAGGAACAATAACCCGGCGACGGCCAGCACGACCCAGATGAAATCGACCGGACGGCGCGAGGAAAACATCGCAACGGCCAGCGGCCCGGTGAATTCGAGTGCAACAGCGATCCCTAACGGCACGGTACGTAGCGCCAGATAAAAGCTGTAGTTCATGCAACCGAGCGCGAGGCCGTACATCAGCAGCGCGCGGAAATTACCGCCGCGCATTTTAAGCCGCCACGGTCGGAAATAGAGAAGTAACAGAACAGAACCGATGCCCAGACGCAGCGCAGTCACCCCTTGCGGCCCGACGACCGGAAACAGCGTTTTGGCCAGCGACGCGCCACCCTGTAATGATAGCATCGCGACGAGTAATAAAAGGATGGCGATCAGTGGTGAAGCTTTCCGGGGTAACGCGGGAAGTGGCGGGCCATTATTATGTGCCGCGTCCTGAGAGTCCTGCGGCTGATTTTGTTCTGACTGTGACATCCATTGCGCCTTTTGAGGTGATCCCATGAATCCAGAATCTTCAGATTTATAGTTTTGAAAAGAAAGGTAAAGCACAGTCAGTGTAGTGGGAAATCACGCGAGAAAAAATCCTCAAAAAAAGTTTTTTCAGAATGAGTTTCTTAAAAAATTGTCAAAAAGTGGCGTTTTTTTGCCCAAAAATTTAGGAAATATCAGCTAATTCCAAAAAGTTCAATAAGTTTATCGTATAGTTTTAGTGACGAAAAACTCAATAAATTTAGATAGATACTAAGTACTGGAAACTTCCTGTTACACCATATGATGCTTTGGACATCTTAATTGAGGCAGAGTTTCACACTGGTTTTTGTTATATTTTGGAACGTGAAGGTTACTTTGGTTTCTCTTTTTGAGGTGGTTTATGAAAAAAATTGCATGTCTTTCCGCATTAGCTTGCGTCGTAGCACTGGGTGTTTCCTCTAGCGCATTCGCTGGTACCAGCACCGTTTCTGCTGGCTACGCTCAGGGTGACGCACAAGGCGTTGTAAACAAAGCAAACGGCTTCAACCTGAAGTACCGTTACGAGCAAGATAACAACCCACTGGGCGTTATCGGCTCTTTCACTTACATTCAGGACGACAGCAACCCAACTTCTGGTGACTACCGTAAAGCAGAATACTACGGCATCACTGCGGGTCCTGCTTACCGCATCAACGACTGGGTTTCTGCTTACGGCGTGATCGGTGTGGGCTACGGTAAATTCCAGTACAACGAAAACGTGGCTTCTACTGCTAACCGTGAAAAATCAGACACCAGCGATTATGGTTTCTCTTACGGTGCTGGTCTGCAGTTCAACCCAATCCAGAACGTTGCTCTGGACGTTTCCTACGAACAGTCCCGCATCCGCAGTGTTGATGTTGGCACCTGGATCGCAGGCGTGGGTTACAGCTTCTAATTCTTCGCCCTGTGTAACGCTTGCCGTTACCCTATCGCGAAAACAAAAACCGCTCGAAAGAGCGGTTTTTTTATGTCTGGGATTCAACGTATTTTACTCTCACGCGGTTGCACGTTCATTCCACGCGTCGGCGAACTGAATATTTCCATCTCTATACTTCCAGGTGATTTTTTCATAGCGCAGGGCAACGCTTTCCATGTGGCCCGTTCCCGAACATTCGCGGGTATCATGCATTACCGGTGAAATCGATATCACTTTGACTTCTTCAAGCAGGATATTGAAATATTCAACTTCTTGCCCCGCGTCGCTGATGCAGTACCATCTGATTTCTGCCGATTTTAACGTTTGGCCTGTTGCGGCAGCTTTGTACAAATAAGGAGATGCGCTATCAATTTCTTTTTCAAACTGAAATGGAGCATGTTGACGGGTGCCGGTCAGTTTTCCTGTTGTACCGTCGGTGGGAATGCTCAGGTTATGATGAATTCCTCTCAATTCTATGCTGCCTTCACGCCCCCTGACATCGGAAGAGCCGCGGATTGCCGCGCCGCCATCATCTTTAAGCCATAAGTGAACAGGTACAGCCATCGTTAAAACTCCTTTTTATTAATCGTATAACCAGCGGCCCGCTTTGGCCGATTCTATTAACATTCCGATAGTGAAATCAGGAGTGTCAACCACATGTTTTTTAAATGGATTCCATGAAAAAATTACATCTGGGTAATAGGTTTCAATTTTAAACTCGCCTCTTTCAACGTTGAATTCTGAAAAGTAATCCTCCATCAACTCTTCAACATCATCCTGATCAAGCTTTACATCAAACTGAATGTTTGAGTCTGCTGTGTAAGTGTCATACTTTTTTTTCTTAAAAAGATAAACTCCACTTTTTCGAGTCACTAGTGCGATTATGCGTTGTTCAATGTTGTCAGTTACCATATTTTATCATTGCCTCTGGCTATGATGTTATAGTCGCGTATCGACCGGTAAAGGATTTGGGAAATATCAGAGAGAATAATAAGTTCACCGATTAATGGTATGGTTCGACCTACAAATGTTCCAATTTTAGCTACCATCCTCCTTTGTACAGTCCAGGGGGTATAGCCTCCAATCCAGGTAGGGAGTTGTATACCAAAAGGGAACTTTACTTGATTGAACACTTCTCTTACTTTTTTCGAAGCGCGAGACGTACCTTCAATCGCAGTTCGGGGTTTCCCTCTCGTTGTCTGGTTATTCATTCCACTGTATAACGCGACGACAGCACCAAAATCTGCGATACCCAAGCCAAATTGATCTACCGTGTTCTCACAAAAAATCATAAACAGGAGTTCACCCGCAGTCAGGTTGGACTTCCCTGCATAGAAGTAGGTTCCTTTTAGCTCTTCAACCGTATCCATACTTTCTCTTAATGGCGTGTTTATGAATCCTTGTATATTACGCGGGCCGAAATTCAGCAATATAGAGGAAGTGGACTCTGTCGTTAAAAAGCCTGTTTGTTGATCTGGGTTATATATTATGTGTTATTTTGCAGGGTTTTAAAAATATAATGGATCAGCCGTTAACTATTTCACTAATCAGTCTGGCTTAAATGAAGGGAGAGCTTTTTAAGACGAGTAATTTAAATAATGAAGTTGAAATTATGCCTTTCCGGCAGGGACGACTGGAAATGCCCTTTATTATTGATTCGGATAATGAATTCTACTTATTGAATTTCAGCCGGAATATAGAATAAAGGGCTAAGGTATTATCAAATCCCGCTAAACCAGTTATAACCCTGGTCTTCCCAGTAACCGCCCGGATTAGTATTGGTGACGAAAATCGCGCCGATATGTTTGGCGTTTTTGAAACCTAGCTTCGTAGGCATTCTCAGCCGCAGCGGGTATCCGAAATCCGGAGGCAGTGGTTTGCCGCCAAAATCCAGTGCCAGAATGGTTTGCGGATGCAGCGCAGTGGCCATATCGATGCTTGAGTAATAGCGATCATCGCATTTAAACCCGACATATTTAGCCGTCAGATCGGCTCCGACGTGTTGAAGAAATGTTTTGAGCGGCACGCCTTTCCACTGCCCGATAGCGCTCCAGCCTTCAATGCAAATCAGCCGGGTGATCTGGCTTTCCTGCGGCAGGCGCTGAAGTTGTTCCAGCGTCCACGAGGCTTTCTTTTGCACAAGTCCGGACACTTCCAGCCGGTAGTTCGGGATGTCGATTTCCGGCACATTGTATTCGGGGTAATACGCGTTGAAGCGAAACGGTGTCGTAATCTGGTCGGCGCGGTAAGTTTGCGCCAGCTTCTGCCCGCCAAATAACCAGCCCTGAACGCGATCATTCCAGCGCGACATCGCCCACAGCACTTTGTCGACTTCGTCGCCGTCCTGCAAATTACAGCCGGTCAGCATGGAAACGGCACCGAGCGTTAATCCTGAGCGCAGCAGTAAACGGCGCTGGATATTCACCAGCTGCTTGCGCTGATCGGGCTCCAGAATGATTTTTGGCCGTTGCGATTTTTCACTCATCGGCACTTTCCTCTTTATTCATTACCTTGCCGCCGGTAATCATCGCCACAAATGTTTTCGGCACCAGCAGCACCATCAGGACATGAATGACCACAAACAGCATCACGCCACTCATCGCAAAAAAGTGTACATATCGGGCAATATCAAACCCGCCGAACAGCCATACCAGCCCGCTGAACTGCACCGGTTTCCAGATGGATAAGCCGGAAAGCACCAGCAATACGCCGAGCAGCAAAACGCCGCTGTACATCAGTTTTTGCACGGCGTTGTACTGGCCGAGTTTATGGGGCAGATGGAAGGTCAGGGCACGAACGGTATCGCGCCAGACGCTGCGGGCTGAAAACGGGAAAAAGTCCCGTTTAAAATGGCCGCTGAAAACGCCCCATAGCAGATAAAAGAGAGCGTTAGCCGCCAGCAGCCACATCACGGCGAGATGCCAGGCGATGTTGCCGCCCAGCCAGCCGCCGAGTGTGGTGTTTTGCGGAAACGTAAAGGTAAACAGGGGATCCGCGTTATAAATCCCCCAGCCGCTCATCACCATACCAATCATTGCCAGAAGATTAATCCAGTGGCTGATACGCACCGGCCAGGAATGGATCCTGCGTTTTCGAACTGAAGAGGGCTGAGGTTTCACGGTAAATCTCCTGTTAAACAGCCTGATTACATCGGTGGCGCGATGCCGTCTTTACCGGCTGCGATGCCACGGGCAACCAGCGCACCTTTGTCATCTTTCATGGCGAACAGCACGATTTTAGTGCCCGGTTTCAGCAGGCTGCGGTCGCCCGGTGCCAGCAGAACCACAGGAACGTCGTCAGGAACAACAACTGTTTTCTCAGCATCGTGATACTTCACGGTCAGCGTGCGGCCATTGCTGTTGACCAGTTTGCCAACGGTACCGTTGGTCATGGTATTGATTTTCCCGTCAGCAGATTCAAACGGGTTGAAGCCTTCACCGCTGCCGCGCAGGCTTGGTGCGAAGACGTGGACTTCCAGCGCTTTCAGCGTGCCGTTAGCCTGCGGAACTGCGGCGGTACCGATGAAACTGTCGGGTTTGATATCACTGATCTGGCCTTTGGTAACGGCGTTGATCTTGGTCTGGTCAGTCAGCTTCACATCGAGCTTTTCACCCTGACGTGTGGTGATTTGCACCGATGAGTCATTAACTGAATCAATGGTTCCGCGCGTCGGTTTAATCACGTTATCGGCCGCAAAGGCGGATGTCATTCCGCTGCACATCAGAAGGGAACCCAGTAATAAACCGGCAAGGCGTGTAGGTGTGTTCATGATCAACTCTCCATTTTCTAGCGTTATTTCATTCTGTTAGATGAATCACTGAACCGGCCAGTGATGAATAACTTCATTAAGAGTGGACGATAAACCGGGATTGGTTGATGACAAGTTGATGACAAAATTGTCATCAAAGGTGTCTGATGAAACTGATAAACTTCCTCTGAATCATTCTTTGGGAGAATGGTCTTGCGGCGCCGAGGGCCTGAATGCGGATACTGGTGATAGAAGATGATGTCAGCACAGGCGACTACCTGAAAAAAGGGCTGACGGAGGCGGGTTACAGCGTGGATCTGGCGCGCAACGGCGCAGACGGTCTGTTTCTGGCGCTGGAAGAGGGTTATGACACCGTGATCCTCGACGTCATGCTGCCCGGCCTTGATGGCTGGCAGGTGATGGAAGTGCTGCGTAAAAAAAGTGACGTGCCGGTGCTGTTTCTGACGGCGCGTGACGAAGTGCAGGATCGCATTCACGGGCTGGAACTCGGCGCGGATGATTATCTGATTAAACCGTTTTCATTTACCGAGCTGGTGCTGCGGATCCGCACCTTACTGCGCCGCCCGACGGCACGCGAGCCGGACACGTTTTCAGTCGCCGATCTGAATCTCGATGTGCTGCGCCGCCGCGTCACCCGTCAGGATCAGACCATCGCGCTGACCAATAAAGAGTTTATGTTGCTGGAGCTGCTGATGCGCCGGGAAGGCGAAGTGCTGTCGCGCACCATGATCGCCTCGCAGGTCTGGGACATGAATTTTGACAGTGATACCAACGTTGTGGATGTGGCGATTAAGCGCCTGCGCGCCAAGGTGGATCGCGCCTTTGAGGTGAAACTGATCCATACCGTGCGTGGCATTGGCTACGTTTGTGAAGTGCGCAATGACTAACGTGATGAAAGAAACTGCCCGTCCGTCTGCCTCAAAACGAGCGATGTCGCTGACCTTGCGGGCGACATTACTGTTTGCGCTGATTGCCTCGCTGGTGGTCAGCGCTGTCGGTTTTTATCTCTATTATTCGATGGATAAAGAGCTGGTGCGCCGCGCGGATTATCAGGTCAGCGGACGCGTGCAGTATTTCCGCCATCTGCTGGCGAATGAATTTCCGTTATCACAGCTGAGCCGTAATCCCGGTTTGTTTGAAAATATGCTCGGCAACGAGCGCGATATTCTGACTTTTCGTCTCGAAGGCGAGCCGCCACTGATTAACGTTAATCCCTCGCAGCTGATCTTACCGCCGGTTGCGCCCGTGCCCGACGGCCAGCCGCTCACCCTGCAAACCGTGCATCACCTCATGTCGCCGGACGGAACGCCGGTGCGCTTTGCCCGTGCAAGTGTGCAGATTGAGGATGGCAGAACGGTAGAAATTACCGGCGCGCATTTCATGACGGAAGAATCGCGTCTGCTTGAGACATTTCGCTGGGAAATCATTGGCGCCGTGCTGTTCGCCTATTTGCTGATTGCCGCACTCGGTTATGTTGTGATCCGCAGAGGCTTAAAGCCTTTACGCAACATGGCACAGGAGGCGACGCAAATTCATCCGTCCAGCCTGTCTACCCGGCTGAGCACGGAGAATGCGCCGCAGGAATTGCAGCAACTTATCTATTCTTTCAACGACATGCTGGAAAGGCTTTCGGAGGGCTATCAGCGCCTGACCCAGTTTTCAGCCGATCTGGCGCATGAAATCCGCACGCCGGTGGGCGCGCTGATGGGGCATTGCCAGGTGGCGTTGTACCAGCCGCGCACGGTGGAAGAGTATGAAACGCTGCTGGCAAATAATATGGAAGAGCTGGAACGTATTTCCCGCATGGTGGAAAACATCCTTTTTCTTGCCCGCGCCACCGACGCGCGGTCTGTTTTAACCATCACCGGTATTGATGTTTCCTCTGAAATTACCCGTATTCAGGAATATTTTGAAGGGCTGGCGGAAGAGCGTGAAATGGAGTTGTACGGCGAAGGGCAGGGGATTTTGTATGCGGACGCTATCTTGTTTCAGCGCGCGATCAGCAATCTTGTCGCCAACGCCGTGCGTTACGGCGATGAGGGCAGCACCATCACGATCAGCGCCCGGCCGCAGGGTAAAGGCATGGAGATTGATGTGACCAGCCAGGGCAATCCGATCCCGCCGGAAAAACTGGGCAAACTCTTTGACCGTTTCTACCGGGCCGATGCATCACGCAGCGAAGGCGGCAGCTCCAGCGGTCTCGGTTTATCGATAGTTCAGGCGATTATGGCGCTGCATCAGGGAAGCGTTCGGGTAACGAGTTCGCCGCAGGGCGAGACCCGGTTCACGCTGTCATTTCCGGGGCCATTATCCGATCCGGATCACAGGCTTTCTTAATAATTCTTCAACGGCTCGGAAAAAGTTCAGAAAATCTTAGAGAAAATTCATTTTTTACTTATTGAAAAGTAAGGGTTTCGTTAATTTGGTTACATTATCACAATGGCAGAAACCTTTGCATTTGAACAAAAATGCTTGTCCCGGGGTCTGAATAGTCCTAAGGAGTGGGTTCCATCCTCCGGTTCGAACGGTCAGTACGACGTAAACAGACTCACAAAAGAGCCATTTATTACTAATGCATAAAATACGTTCACTTTCGCTGCAGAGCATTTCTGTTTTCATTGCGCTTTATCTTGGGATCCTGTTAAACCTTCCGATTTTCATCCGCCGTTACAGTCAGCTGCATTATGACAATATGCTGTCGATCGTGGTCGAGATGGTGGCGTGTGTTGCCCTGGTTTACTTCCTTTGTATGCTGCTCTCCTATACCGGCAAAACGGTTTTCCGTGTGCTGATGACTGCCATTGTGATTTCCTCGGCGGCGGCCAGCTATTACATGATCCTGTTCAACGTCGATATCGGCTACGGGATTTTGGCGGCAGCGCTGGCCTCAGACTCCATTGATTTATCGAAAGAATCTGTCGGCACGCATTTTGTGGCCTGGACGGCGCTCGTCAGCCTGATCCCGGTACTTTTGATGTGGCTCAGCACCCTGCCGGGCGCGGCACTCAAACAAACCACCTTCAAAAAAGTGGCGGTGAAAACCGGCCTGCTGGTGATCTCCGGTCTGCTTTGTTACATGCCGCTCCGCCTGATGGGCAAAGTGCAGGATCGTCATGACAAAGAAAGTAACCGCATGATGGCAAGCTACGGCGGCGTCGTGGCAGGAACTTATTCTCCGTCCAACTGGTTGTCCGCGCTGGGCTTGTACTCCTACAGCAGCTACAGCCAGGCCGAAGACACCAAAAATCTTTACGACCCGGCGAAACATTTCACCTACACCGCACCGGCGGATGCCAAAGATATGTACGTGGTATTCGTTATCGGTGAGAGTGCACGTCGTGACCACATGGGCCTTTACGGCTATGACCGCGATAACACGCCGAACCTCGACAAAGAGAAAAATCTGGTCGCGTTGCAGGGCTATTCCTGCGATACCGCCACCAAACTTTCCCTGCGCTGCATGTTTGTGCGTGAGGGCGGCGCTTCGGAAGCGCCACAGCGTACCCTGAAAGAGATGAACGTTTTTTCCGTGCTGAAAAGCAACGGCTGGAGCTCTGAGCTGTATTCCATGCAAAGTGAAGCCTGGTTCTACAACAAAACCCGCGCCGATGATTATTCATTGCGTGAAAACATCGCCTCTGAAAAACGTAACGCAGGCAAGCCGGTCGATGACATGCTGCTGGTCGATGAAATGAAAGATTCGATGGCTAATCATCCGCAGGGAAAACACCTGATTATTCTGCATACCAAGGGCTCGCATTACCTGTATTCAGACCGTTATCCACGTTCATTTGCCAAATATCAGCCGGAATGTATGGGCATCGATGACTCCTGTTCAACGCAGGAAATGATCAACGCTTACGACAACACGCTGCTCTATACCGACTACTTCCTGTCGCAGGTGTTTGATCAGCTGCGCGATAAAAACGCTATTGTTTTCTACGCATCCGATCACGGCGAATCGATTTCCAAAAGCATGCATTTCCACGGTACGCCACGTGATCATGCGCCAGTTGAGCAACGCACTGTGCCGATCATGGTCTGGGCGTCGGACAAGTTCCTGTCTAACGATCAGAACAAGGCAAGCTTTGCACAGTTGCAAAAAATGGCCGCTGAGAAGAAACCGGCATTTCATGAAAAACTGTACGACACCCTTCTCGGCTGTATCGGATACACCTCGCCAAACGGCGGGATTGTAGAGCAGCACAACTGGTGCCATACGCCTGATCCGGCAGCACCGGCGAAGTAACACCGCTAAAATCGCCGTCTTTTTCTGATGAATGAAAAAGGCGGCGACATCCTTCTGGTCGCTCCACCCTTTTTGAGTCACAATCGGCTAACAAAATTCCCGTCATACTTCACGTTGCATGTGCGCTGGCTACGCTTACTCACCCGAATCACTGACTTATGTCAGCTCATCGGGATCCCTCAGCTTGCCGCCTTCCTGCAATACGAATTATCCAGGGTATTACTAATTGATTTCTCTTTATCAGGGCTGATAACCGATGCAAGCACTCCGAATTATCGTCTGCGTTCTGACGGTCATCATGACCTTACTGACGCTGCTTCCTCTTTCCAAAAATCAGCGCTGGTGGGTGCGTGTGTGGGATTTCCCTCGCCTGCAAATGGTTTCCCTGTGCCTGCTTTTTCTTCTGACTGAACTGCTGATTTTACCCTTTGACGGTGTGCTGACCGGCATTGTGATTATCCTGACGGTCGCCTGCATGGCGTATCAGGGCTGGTGGATCCTGCCTTACACCCGTTTATACCGCGTGCAGGTGAAGAAGACGGTGCCCAACGGTCATTCGCGTATCAAAATCATGAACAGCAATGTGCTCACTACCAACCGGGAGAGCGCGCAGTTACTCAGTCAGATTCAGGAACACAAACCGGACATTATCGTGCTGCTGGAAACCGACCAGTGGTGGGAAGACCAGATGGCTCCGCTGGAGGCCGATTACCCGCACAGCCTTCGCTGCCCGCTGGATAACCTCTACGGCATGCACGTCTATTCGCGTCTGCCAATGCACGGCGAGCAAATTCAGTTTCTGGTGGCGAAAGATATTCCTTCCATGCATTTTCGCGCAGAACTGCCGTCGGGCGAACAGGTGGTGCTTCACTGTCTGCACCCGAGGCCGCCAAGCCCGACCGAAGCGGATGAATCAACCGCCCGTGACGGTGAGCTGATCGCCGTCGGGCATACCGCCGCGAAAGCGCATTTCCCGACCATTGTGACCGGTGATCTGAATGACGTCGCGTGGTCGCGTACCACCCGTTTATTTATGAAAATCAGCGGATTGCTTGACCCGCGCCGCGGTCGGGGAATGTACAATACTTTTCATGCGAGCTATCCGTTTCTGCGCTGGCCGCTGGATCACGTTTTCCACAGCAAAGATTTCACGCTGATTGATCTGAAACGACTGGATTTCATGGGCTCCGATCACTTCCCGATCCTGGTCGAACTGGCGCTGACGCCTTGTCAGGGGAAAGATCAGGAACCGCTGGAAATCGAAAATGACGATCTTGAAGAAGCCAGAGAAAAACTTGAGCTGGCGGGTGTAAAACTCACGGATATCTATCCTGCTAATAAAAAACAGGCCAATAATGAACCGGCCAATAACAAATAACGTGAGGGCCAGGGCGTAATCCATGACAACTGAACGTGACCGCTTGCCGCTGGCTGAAGACTTACGGGTTTTTCTGGCGGTGGTGAACAAGCAAAGCTTTGCCGCGGCGGCGACCGAACTCGGGCAGTCTCCGGCCTATGTCAGTAAGCGTATTCAGATCCTCGAAGAGTCCCTGAACACCCGTTTGCTGCATCGTTCAACCCGCGGCGTTCGCCTGACTGAAGATGGCGAACGGGCGCAACGCTGGGCGCTGCAAATTCTCGACACGTTCGACCAGTTTATTGGTGATGTTTCAGACTCCCGCAGTGAGGTTCGCGGCAACGTGCATATTTGCAGTTCGTTCGGTTTCGGACGTTGCCACGTTGCGCCCGCTGTTGCAGAACTTGCCGAACGTTATCCGCAGCTGAACCTGCGCCTCGACCTGTTCGACAGGGTTGTTGATCTGGTCGCCGAAGGCATTGATCTCGAAATTCTGGTCGGCGATGACATTCCCGAACAGCACATCGGTAAAAAGCTGGCGCAGCATCAGCGTATTCTCTGTGCTTCTGCGCAGTATCTGGCCACGCACGGCGAACCCGGTTCACCGGACGACCTGACGCGACATCAGTGTCTGGTGCTCAAAGAGCGCGACAACCCGTTTGGCATCTGGTCGCTGACCGGAGAAGGGCAGGAACAGCGCGTACGGGTCAAAGGCGTGTTGTCATCCAACAGCGGCGAAGTGGTATTGCAGTGGGCGCTGAAACACCACGGAATTATTTTGCGCTCTGAGTGGGATGTCCGGCCTTATATCGACTGCGGTGAACTGGTGCAGGTTTTACCGCAGTTTTCCCAGCCAGCCAGCGTCTGGGCGGTCTACCCCACACGGCTGGCAGATTCTGCAAAACTGCGGGTTTGCGTTGAATTCCTGCATCAGCGCTTTAGCCAGTTACTGCAATAAGGCTTTCACGCCAGCCACGGATTACGCTGCAAATACGCCTGCTGAAATTCAAGGATTTCATCGCTATATCGCAGCGTATTCCCCACCGCATCCAGCCCGTTGAGCAATGACAGTTTGCTCAGTTCGTCGATGTTGAAAACGATCTCTTTGCCATTGTGCAAACTTATTGTCTGCGCCGGTAAATCGACGGTAATTTCGTTGCTTTCCGCCTGCGTAACCTGTTCAGCCAGCTGTGCCCATTGGTTCGGGGCGAGCTGTACGGTGAGCACGCCGTTGCGCTGGCAGTTGTCGAAAAAGATCCCCGCAAACGTGGTGCCGATTAGCGCCCGTATCCCCAGCAGTTTCAGCCCCCACACTGCATGTTCGCGACTGGAGCCGCAGCCAAAGTTCGGCCCGACCAGAAGGAATTTAGCGTTTTTCCATTCAGGCTGATTGAGGATAAAAGCCGGATCGGGTGAACCGTCTGCCAGAAAGCGCAAATCGAAAAATACCCCGCGGTCTAGCCCGTTGCGGTCGATGCCTTTTAAAAATTGCTTCGGCATGATCACATCGGTATCGACGTTGGCCGCCGGGAAGGGCGCGGCTGCCCCGCTTAACACAGTAAATGCTTGCATGTTTTTTCTCCTCACACTTCGCGAACATCGGTCAGATGACCGCAAATTGCGGCGGCGGCAACCATCGCCGGGCTCATCAGATGGGTTCGCGCTCCGGCGCCCTGACGGCCTTCGAAATTACGGTTGGTGCTCGACGCACACCGGTCGCCTGGCGACAGCACATCATCGTTCATCGCCAGACACATCGAGCAACCGGACTGACGCCATTCAAAACCGGCACGGGTGAATATTTCAGCCAGACCTTCCTGCTCGGCCTGAGCGCGAACCTGGCTGGAACCGGGTACGATCATTGCGCGTACGGTCGGTGCAACGGTTTTTCCGCGAACCACGTCGGCGGCAGCGCGTAAATCTTCGATGCGCGCATTGGTGCAGGAGCCAATAAAGGCGTGGCTGATGGCGATACTGTTAAGCGGTTGCCCGGCGCGTAATCCCATATAGCTGAGTGCGCGTTGCAGGTCTTTTTGCCGTGCGGGATCCGCTTCGTATTCCGGATCGGGTACGTGTCCGCCAATGGCCACCGCCTGATCCGGGCTGGTTCCCCAGCTCACCATTGGCGCGATTTCTGTGGCGCTCAGTTCGACTTCGCGGTCGAAAACGGCGTCCGCATCGCTGTGTAATTCACGCCAGACATTCACGGCATCCGCCCATTGCTGGCCTTGCGGCGCGCGCGGTTTGTCTTTCAGATAATCAAAAACTTTGTCGTCAGGTGCCATAAATGCACCGCGCGCACCGGCTTCCACCGCCATATTACAAATCGTCATACGGCCTTCCACACTCAGCGCGCCGATGCCTTCACCGCAAAACTCAATGGCGTAGCCGGTGGCACCTGCTGCACCGATTTTTGCCACCAGCGCCATCACCACGTCTTTGGCAGTGATCCCGTTCGCCAGCGCGCCGTTTACGGTGACGCGCATTGTTTTCAGACGTTTATAAATCAGCGTCTGGGTCGCCAGAAGATGCTCGATTTCAGAGGTGCCGATACCAAATCCGAATGCGCCGAGCGCGCCATAAGTGGTGGTGTGGCTGTCACCGGCGGCAATCACCATGCCCGGCAAGATAAAGCCCTGCTCCGGCGCGACAACGTGCTCAATCCCCTGACGACTGTCGAGAATATCAAACAGCTCGATGCCAAATTCTGCGCAGTTCTCGGCCAGATACGAAACCTGGCGCGCGCCACCGGCGTCCGGCATCTGGCGTGTGCGCAAAGGCGCAGTCGGATTGACGTGATCGACCACCGCCAGCGAGGTTTCCGGTCGCCATACCCGGCGGTTCGCTTCACGCAATCCGCTGAAAGCCTGCGGGCTGGTGTACTCGTTAATTACCTGCCGGTCGATGTACAGCAACACGTGCCCTTTGTCGTCCAGCGTGCGGACTGTGTGGCTATCAATGTGCTTTTCATACAGCGTTTTTGGCTTCATTTCATTGCCCTGATGAACGTAATGGATAATGCCAGCGTCGCAAACTTACCCGTTATCGGGCAACGGCCTGAGTGTGGTGTCTCAAAACACAGATCGTGAAGCGGCAATCTTCATTTGTGACCTTGTTGCTCAAAAGCCAGCGACTAAGATGGGTAAAAAAGGAGAAAACCCATGTTTGAACATTTTACCCAAGGCCGGATGGACGTGAACGGCACAGAGATTGCTTACCGGATTGCCGGTCAGGGCGAACCACTGTTATTGCTGCACGGACACCCGCAGACTCAGGCGATCTGGCATAAAGTCGCGCCGTTTCTGACGTCTCAGTTCACCGTCGTTCTGGCTGATTTGCGTGGCTATGGCGACAGCGGCAAACCCGAACCCGACACGGAACATCTGCGCTACAGCAAACGCGAAATGGCGCAAGACCAGCGGGAGTTAATGGCCGCGCTCGGCTTCAGCCGGTTCAGCGTTATTGCCCATGACCGGGGCGCTCGCGTGGCGCACCGGCTGGCACTGGATCATCCGCAGGCCGTTAAACGCCTGGTGCTGATGGATATCGCGCCGACGCTTTCGATGTATCAGCAAACCAATGAAGCTTTTGCCCGCGCTTACTGGCACTGGTTTTTCCTGATCCGTCCGGCACCGCTGCCGGAAACGCTCATCACCGCCGATCCGGATCAGTATCTGCGCAGTGTGATGGGCAACCGCAGCGCCGGTATGCAGCCTTTCACCGCCGAAGCTTACGCAGATTATTTGCGCTGTCTGCAACAAAATGGAACGGCGCGCGGGATTTGCGAGGACTATCGGGCGTCGGCAAGTATCGACCTGCAACACGACAAAGAAGATCTGGATGCAGCCCGCAAACTGACTTGTCCGTTGCTGGTGCTTTGGGGCGAGAAAGGCACGGTCGGACAATGTTTTGCGCCGCTTGAGGAGTGGAGAAAAGTCGCTGAAGACGTACAAGGTGAAGCGCTGCCTTGCGGGCATTACATCGCCGAAGAACAACCGGAACTGCTGCTGGAAAAAGTCCTGCCGTTTTTAGGTTAGGCGCACGTTTCCGGACATTAAAAAACCCGCATTACGCGGGTTTTTTGTGCGCTCAGATTAAACCGGCTGTTCCGGGAAGGTCAGGGTATTCCCCGGCGCTTCGCGGTTGATGTGCAGGAAGTTAAGATGACGTTCGTACTGGTCCAGAATGTCATTGATCACCTGATGTTTGGTGAAGTCCATCAGGTCATTGCCTTGCGTGCCTTCGAGCAGGAAGGTTTCCAGCCGGTAATAGTGCGATTTCCCGGCGCGGGCGCGGTAGGTAAAAGCAGGAACGGCATAACGTACCGGCCAGATCTGATACACAAAGTTCTGCTCTTCGCCCAGTGCCACCTGTAATTCCAGTGGTCCGATTTTTTCATCTTCCTGCGGCTCATGTTCGTTGAACGTGACTTTTGCACCGCGCAATTCCAGTTCCTGCGCCACTTCCTGCATCGCCGGACGGCACACGGTATCCATCATTTTTTGCGTATGGCGCGTGCCAGGATAATTCATGACCCGTGAAAGCCGCTGCTTCCAGTTTAGCGCAGCATCGCTCGTCGCCGGCAGCG
Source organism: Rahnella sp. BCC 1045 (assembly GCF_019049615.1). NCBI lineage: Bacteria > Pseudomonadati > Pseudomonadota > Gammaproteobacteria > Enterobacterales > Yersiniaceae > Rahnella > Rahnella sp. BCC 1045. The sequence goes on from NZ_JAFMOZ010000123.1 coordinate 18,964, forward strand.
GTGCCAGCGTTTGCTGGGTGCTGGCGCGGCGGTAATCTTCCAGACGCAGGGATTTATACAGCCCGGCCATGATGAAGAAAATCACAAAACTGAACGGCAGCCCCATGATTACCGTGGTGTTTTGCAGCGCAGAAACGCCGTCGGTCATCAGCATGCCGAGCGTCAGCACGCCGATGGTAACTGACCAGAAAATCCGCAGCCAGTTCGGCGCATCGTTGTTAATGTCCGCGAGCTTCGAGGTGAAATTCCCCAGCACCAGCGAACCGGAATCTGCCGAGGTGACGTAAAACAGTAAACCGGTGATGGTCGCGACAGACGCACTGAGCGTAAAGCCCGGATACTGCGCCAGCAGGCTGTAAACGCCGCGTTCAGGGTGCGCGATCACTTCGTTCGCGAAATCCAGATTGCCGTGCAGGATTTGATAAAGCGCGCTGTTACCGAAAATCGACAGCCACAGCAGGGTGAAGACGAACGGGATGATCAGCGTACCCAGCACAAACTGGCGGATCGTGCGGCCACGGGAAATACGGGCCAGGAACAGGCCGACAAATGGCGACCACGCTACCCACCAGGCCCAGAAGAACAGGGTCCAGCTGTTCATCCATTCCGTCGGGCGGTCAAAAGCAAAGGTATTGAGCGTCATGCCCATAAAGCGGTTGATGTAGTCGCCGATATTGAGCACCAGCGCGTTGAGCAGGAATTCGGTGTTACCAAAGAACAGCAGGAACAGAATCAGCCCCAGCGCCAGCAGCACATTGAGTTCCGACAGAATACGGATGCCTTTATTCACACCGGACGTCACCGAGACGGTTGCCATAATGACCGACAGCAGGATCAGCGCCGCCTGAACAGTCAGGTTTTCCGGAATATGGAACAGCACTTTCAGCCCGTAATTGAGCTGCACCACACCGATACCCAGCGTGGTCGCGATACCAAAGATAGTACCGACCACTGCTGCGATATCTACGCTGTGGCCGATCGGGCCATTAATGCGCTTACCGAAAATCGGGTACAGCGCCGAACGGATGGTCAGCGGCAGGTTATAACGGTAACTGAAATACCCGAGCGCGATACCCATCAGCGCATACATCGCCCAGCCGGTCAGCCCGTAGTGGAACAGCGTCCAGGTCATCGCCTGTCGCGCGGCTTCCAGCGTCTGGCCGTTGCCTTCCGGCGGCAACATGTATTGCGTGACCGGTTCGGCGACCGAGAAGAACATCAGGTCGATGCCGATCCCGGCAGCAAATAACATTGCCGCCCAGCTCATCATGCTGAATTCGGGTTTGGATTGTTCAGGACCAAGTTTGATCGAGCCGAAGCGCGAACAGGCTATGAACACTACAAACACGATGTACAGCGTCGCCGCCAGCATGTAATACCAGCCGAAAGTGGCGGACACCCAGTTGAGGGTCAGGCTGATCCATTTTCCCGATAAATCGGTGAAGAAAATGGTCATCAAAGTGAAGGCTAAAATCAGACCGGCGGAGGTGAAAAATACCACCTTGTTGAGCTGGTCCCGTGGTTTCTCAGGTAATTTTTCTTTCGTATCGGCAATTGCCATCTTTTCCCCTGTCTTGTTAATTATTCACTGTTTTTCAATAAATTGGCGCTAAATTCATCTCAATAATCATACAAAACACTAACGTATTGGTAATAAAATATATGCATTTTTAATTGAACGTTCAATCAAAAAAAAGTTAAATAGGTGACGTCAGAGCGTTAACAAGGTTGGACGAAAGCGTAAAAAAACGGTTTTTTAAGCGCGTCTCAACCCGCTCATTTTCAGGAGCCGGATCCATGCCCAAAGTAGGAATGCAGCCCATCAGACGGCAGCAATTGATTGAGGCAACGCTGGCCGCAGTGAACGAAGTCGGGATGCACGATGCCTCGATTTCGCAAATTGCGCGCCGCGCAGGCGTCTCCAACGGCATCATCAGTCATTATTTTCGTGACAAGAATGGGCTGCTGGAAGCGACTATGCGCTATCTGCTCAGTCATCTGGGGGAAGGGGTGCAGTTGCGGTTAGCGCAGCTGACGGATACCGCACCGACAGCGCGGCTGCATGCGATTGCAGAAGCCAATTTTGACGACAGTCAGACCAACAGCGCGGCGATGAAAACCTGGCTGGCCTTCTGGGCAAGCAGCATGCATCACCCGCAGTTGTACCGGCTGCAACAGGTCAACAGCCGCCGGCTCTATTCAAATTTATGTTCTGAATTCAGGCGTTTTCTGCCCAAAGGTGAAGCGCGGCTCGCGGCGCAAAGTACCGCTGCACTGATTGACGGCCTGTGGCTGCGCGGTGCGCTGAGCGGTAAGGAATTTAACCGCGCCGAGGCGATGCAAATTACCCGCCGCCACATTGAGTCGCAGCTCACCTGAGCGCAGCAGAAAACCTTCAGACCGCACAGACCGAGGAGAGATTTATGTCCCGCTACGGCACGCAAAAACTTTATATCAACGGGCGTTTTCAGGACAGCACCGGTGATGAAACCTTCGAGGCAGTCAATCCGGCCAATGGCGAGGTGATTGCCACGCTGCAATCCGCCACGCACGCAGACGTGGATCTGGCGGTGAAAGCCGCGCAAAAAGGTCAGAAAGTTTGGGCGGCGATGACAGCCATGAGCCGTTCGCGCATCCTGCGCCGTGCGGTAGATATCTTGCGCGACCGCAACGATGAGCTGGCCGCGGTAGAAACTGCCGATACCGGCAAACCGCTGTCGGAAACGCTGGCAGTCGATATTGTCACCGGCGCAGACGTGCTGGAATATTACGCCGGTCTTATCCCTGCCATTGAAGGCCAGCAAATACCGCTGCGCGATTCTTCCTTCGTTTATACCCGCCGCGAACCGCTGGGCGTGGTGGCCGGTATCGGCGCGTGGAACTACCCGATTCAGATTGCCCTGTGGAAATCCGCACCTGCGCTGGCAGCCGGTAATGCGATGATCTTTAAACCAAGCGAAAACACCTCGCTCACCGCCCTGAAACTGGCTGAAATCTACACCGAAGCGGGCGTGCCGGACGGCGTGTTCAGTGTGGTGACCGGCGCGGCCAGTGTCGGGCAGGCGTTAACCGATCATCCGGATATCGCTAAAGTCTCGTTCACCGGCGGCATCAAAACCGGTAAGAAAGTGATGGCCAGCGCGTCAGCATCCACATTGAAAGAAGTCACCATGGAACTCGGCGGCAAATCACCGCTGATCGTCTTTGAAGACGCGGATCTCGATAAAGCCGCGGACATCGCCATGATGGCGAACTTTTACAGTTCCGGTCAGGTATGCACCAACGGCACCCGCGTGTTTATTCCCAAAGCACTGCATAAAGCGTTTGAAGCCAAAGTGCTGGAACGTGTGAAGCGTATCCGTCTGGGCGATCCGACTGATGAAAACGTCAACTTCGGTCCGCTGGTCAGCTTCGCGCACATGGAATCTGTGCTGCGTTACATTGAAAGCGGCAAACGTGAAGGCGCAACATTGCTGACCGGCGGCGAGCGCGTCACCACCGGCGAATACGCTAAAGGCGCTTATGTGGCACCGACCGTGTTTACCGACTGCCGCGATGACATGCTGATCGTTCGCGAAGAAATCTTCGGACCGGTGATGAGCATTCTGACCTATGAAAGTGAAGAGGAAGTGATCCGCCGCGCCAACGATACCGAATACGGTCTGGCCGCCGGGCTGGTGACGCAGGATCTCAACCGTGCACATCGCGTTATTCACAAACTCGAAGCCGGGATTTGCTGGGTCAATACCTGGGGCGAATCAGCGGCTGAAATGCCGGTCGGCGGCTATAAACATTCCGGTGTTGGCCGCGAAAACGGCGTCAGCACACTCGAGCATTACACCCAAATCAAATCCGTGCAGGTCGAACTGGGCGAATTCAGCTCAGTCTTTTAATCCGCCGCATCAGAGGAGATTTTAATGGATTACGATTACATCATTATTGGTGCCGGTTCTGCCGGCAACGTACTCGCCACCCGACTGACTGAAGACAGTGCCATCAATGTGCTGCTGCTCGAAGCCGGTGGCCCGGATTATCGTCTGGATTTCCGCACGCAGATGCCTGCCGCGCTGGCTTTCCCGTTGCAGGGACGCCGTTACAACTGGGCGTATGAAACCGACCCCGAGCCACACATGAATAACCGCCGTATGGAATGCGGACGAGGTAAAGGTCTGGGCGGTTCGTCGCTGATCAATGGCATGTGTTACATCCGCGGTAACGCGATGGATTTCGATAACTGGGCGAAAGCGCCGGGTCTGGAAGACTGGACTTATCTGGACTGCCTGCCGTATTTCCGCAAGGCAGAAACCCGCGATATCGGCCCGAATGATTTCCACGGTGGCGATGGCCCTGTGAGCGTCACGACGCCTAAAAAAGGCAATAATCCGCTGTTCCACGCGATGATTGAAGCGGGCGTACAGGCCGGTTATCCGCGCACTGACGATCTGAACGGGTATCAGCAGGAAGGTTTTGGCCCGATGGACCGGACCGTTACGCCGAAAGGTCGCCGCGCCAGTACCGCTCGCGGTTATCTGGATCAGGCAAAACCGCGCGCGAATCTTACCATCGTTACGCACGCCATGACTGACAAAATCCTCTTTGAGGGCAAGCGCGCCGTGGGCGTCAGCTATTTCAAAGGTGACGGCGATAAAGCGGTAAAGGCCAAAGCGAAGCGGGAAGTGTTGTTGTGCAGCGGCGCGATTGCCTCTCCGCAAATTCTGCAACGTTCGGGCGTTGGCCCGGCAGAATTGCTCAATAAGCTGGATATTCCGGTGGTGCATAATTTGCCGGGCGTTGGCGAGAATTTGCAGGATCATCTGGAAATGTATCTGCAATACAGCTGTACCCAGCCGGTTTCGTTGTATCCGGCGTTGCAGATGCACAATCAGCCCGCGATCGGCGCGGAATGGCTGTTCAAAGGCACCGGCGTCGGCGCGAGCAATCAGTTCGAAGCGGGCGGTTTTATCCGCAGCCGTGAAGAATTCGCGTGGCCAAATATTCAGTATCACTTCCTGCCGGTGGCGATTAATTACAACGGCAGTAACGCGGTGAAAGAGCACGGTTTCCAGGCGCACGTAGGCTCGATGCGTTCGCCAAGCCGCGGACGCGTGCAGGTGAAATCGAAAGATCCGCATCAGCATCCGAGCATACTGTTCAACTACATGGCGAGCGAGCAGGACTGGCAGGAATTCCGCGATGCCATTCGTATCACGCGTGAAATTATGAATCAGCCGGCGCTGGATCCTTATCGTGGCCGCGAAATCAGTCCGGGTGAAAACGTGCAAACGGATGAAGAGCTGGATGCCTTTATCCGCGAACACGCGGAAACGGCTTTCCACCCGTCCTGTTCGTGCAAAATGGGCACCGACGAAATGGCGGTAGTGGACGGAGAAGGGCGCGTTCATGGCTTGCAAAGCCTGCGCGTGGTAGACGCCTCCATCATGCCGCAAATCATAACCGGTAATCTGAATGCGACGACGATTATGATCGCCGAAAAGATTGCCGATAAAATCCGTGGTCGCCAGCCGTTACCGCGCAGCACGGCGGATTACTACACCGCAGGCGATGCGCCGGTTCGCACATCACCGCTGAAAAAATCTGCCTGACAAATTGGCTGTAAAACGTATGTTAAAAAGAGATATTCTCAGGAATATCTCTTTTTTTTGGCTTACAGACGCAGGCAGGGCACTTATTCATGACTGAAAAATCATCACTTCACTGGCAGGATTATCATCACAGCGAACTGAACACGGCGCAGATTTACGCCATTCTGGCACTGCGCAACGAAGTCTTTGTGGTCGAGCAAAACTGCGTGTATCAGGATATCGACGGGCAGGATCTGAGCGGAGAAAATCGTCATATCGTCGCCTGGCTGGACGGGAAACCGGCGGCGTACGCGCGTATTTTGCGGCATGAAGATGACGTCGCCATCGGACGTGTGATCGTCGCGCCTTCCGCCCGCGGCCTGAAACTGGGGTATCAGCTGATGGAACAGGCGCTGGCAGCGTGCCAGAAACACTGGCCGGGCGAGCGGATTGCGATTTCCGCGCAGGCGCACTTACAACAGTTTTACGGCAGACTGGGATTTGTGGCGTATACCGAGATTTATGATGAAGACGGGATTGCGCATGTCGGGATGGAGTTGAGGTAAAGGGTTAGCCTTTAGCGTCAACGTCAACGTCAACGTCAGCGTCAAAACCTTGGGCTGCCACCCAAGGTTTTGAACCGGGAATCCGAAATTTTCCCGGACTAATCGAAAGAGCCCTCAGTGCAACTGACTCACTCCCAGTATGCCGGGCTCCCGAATTTCTCCACCAGATAATCAATCACCACCCGCACCTTAACTGAAGCCTTGCGGGCATTTGGATACAACGCCGAAATAGTCTGTGGTTCCGGCGACGTGGAAACCTGGTACTCAGGCAATACGCTCACCAGCGTCCCGGCGCGCAGCGCATCGCCAATCAGCCAGGTTGGAAAAACCACTAACCCCATTCCGCCGATGGCTGCCTGCGTCAGGGTTTCTGCATTATTGCTGGTCAGAACGCCGCGCAGATTCCAGGAGCGCCATTCCTTTTCCGGCTGGCGGAAGTACCAGCGCTGGGAACCTGCAAACCCTTTAAAAACCAGGCAACTGTGATTAGAAAGATCGTCCGGCGTGGCCGGTTTGCCTGCGCGGGTAAGATACGCCGGGCTGGCGGCGAGACGGAAGTTCTGGTGGCCGAGCGTTCGTGCCTGAAGGGTGGAATCGGCCATGACGCCAATCCGGATCAGCAGATCGACGCTGTCCTGCAACGGATCGATAAAATCATCGGTCTGCATCAGTTCAATATTCAGCCGGGGAAAACGCGTACTCAGTTCCGGTAGCCAGGGCGCAACATGACGCTGACCAAAAACCACCGGTGCATTAATTCGTACCAGTCCGCCCGGTTCACTGCTTTGTTCCTGCAAATCCTGTTCGGCGAGATCCAGCTGTGTCAGCACCTGACGCGCATGCTCCGCCAGTAACTTTCCGGATTCAGTCGGGCTGACCGCCCGCGTGTTGCGGTACAGCAATTGCGTTTGTAATGCCTGCTCCAGTTGAGCAATAACGCGCGAAACCGTTGAAGGGGACATCGCTTCGCGCCGCGCCACTTCGGAGAAATTCCCCTGATCGAGTACCGCCACAAACAGGCGCAAAGACTGAATGTTGATCTGATTGAAGCTTTTCATCTGTGCGATTCCTGCAAAGGTATTTTCCTGATTGTGCTGTTTTTCGCATAGCGTTGTCACGCTATAGTCGCCGCTTCTTAAGTACCGGCAGTAAAAATAATGAGAACAGGGCAATGATGAATCTGATGTTAATTCCGCTGGTCGTTCTGGCGGGGATGGGGCTTTCACTGGAGGCGGGGCTTATCGGCCCGCTGGGAACAGAAGTCGGGCACTTGTGGGCGACGCTCAGCATTTTTGGCGTCGGCGCGGTGCTGACCGGTTTACTGGTACTGTTTTTCAGCCCGCGGAATGCGCCTTCTTATACTGAGCAACCCGGCTGGCAACTGCTCGGCGGTGTGCTGGGGCCGGTGTATGTCGTGGTGCTGACTATTGCGACGCCAGTGATTGGTATCGGGATGACGATGATTGCAATTTTGTCCGGGCAGGTAGCGAAAAGTGTTCTGATTGACCATTTCGGCTGGTTTGGTACGCCGCATAAAAAAGTGGGCAGTGAACGCCTGCTGGCGCTGGTGTTTATTGTTGCTGCACTTGTTCTGATTGCCTGGGGTTAACCAATGACTGAAATGATTATGATTGTCCTGGCTATCGTGGCCGGTGCGGCGCTGAGTATGCAGGCGGCGGTAAACGGGCAACTGGGCGAAAAGGTTGGCGTACTGAAAAGCGCATTTCTGACGTTCAGCGTCGGCGCGGCCATCACGGCAGTGCTGATTCTGTTTTTGCAAACACCGCAGCAGGCAACGCTGCTCACCGTACCCAAATGGCAGCTGATGGGCGCGTTATTTGGTGTGCCTTACATCATTGTGATGGTGACAGCCGTGCCGCGGGTAGGGACGGCGGTCGCTACAGTCGCCGTGATTTTAGGGCAACTGGCGATGGGAATGCTCATCGACAATTTCGGCTGGCTGGATAATCCGCAAATCGCGCTGTCATGGCACCGTCTTGCGGCGATCCCTTGTCTGATTATCGCGCTGGCGCTGATTTACCGGAGCAACCGGAAAGCAGCATAAGTGAGGGCTGTTTGCTTCATGCCATAGGGCGGGAAAATTATTGCAGACGCGGGTCAAACATCATGGGCTCGCGTTCTACGGAATCCAGCAACTGCGCGAAATCCGGATGCTGCGGGTTGAGCAGCACATTATATTCCGTCGGGACAATCACCGACGGAACCCTCAGCCCGACATGTTCACCTTCTGCCAGCCACGCTTCGCCCTGACGCTGCGTGCTGTCCGGCGGGGAAGGGCTGCGCCAGTCCGCTGCCAGCTCATCGACCTCGAGCGTATCGAGCAGCGCATCGGACACCTCAATACTGAGCAGTGTGTATGAGCGCATCAGCATGCTGTTTTGCAAATGCACCAGCATCTCGAGGATCGCCAGCGAGATGCTGGTAGTCACATACACGACCGGCCTGCCGGGCGGGTTCCAGCGGCCACCGTAAATCTGGGCTCCGGCACCCGTCCATGCGGTGGCTAAATGTTGGGTCTGAATAATGCGAAACAGCTTCAACTGAATACCCCGTGCTGAAGACGGCCAATCAGCCGGTTCACTTCCACCGCACCCGCTTCTGAAGACAACAACTCCAGCGGCCTTGAACCTGCCAGCGCCGGAGCAGGGCGGGTTATCCAGTCCAGCGCCGCGATGCGGTCGCCTTCAAACAGATCCGTCGCCGCATCGATGGTGCGCACCAGCCGCGCCACGCGCTCGCTTTCATCGCTTTTCAGTAATCCGTTTCCGGCTTTACGCCGCGCATAATTGCGCTCGTTAATTCCCATTATTTCCAGCAAAACCATTTTCGGCCACCCCAGCTCTGTGTTCAGGCGGTTGATGCTATCAACCGGAAAACCTTTCTGTATGGCATTTAACAAACTGATTCCGCTGCCTGCGGGAAGCCCCGCAGATTCCCACAGCGGCGTTACAGGCTCTTTCATTTGTCTGGAAGACAGCCCGGTAATTTTTGAAGTCATGATGTCGGTCTCCGCACCGTTAATTGTCATAACTATAGCATGACAATTAACGGTGCGGTGAATTTGTGTACACCCTTTGTTTTGCCCGGATGACATGCGGATGAAATCGCCATGAAACATAAGTGTGATCAATGTCACGTTGAGCATGTATCAGGATGAAACAGAAATTGACAAACCTTGACCAAATCTATTTATTAGCTAAGAAAAGTTAACTCTTGTAGGAAGTGACTGGAAATTGCATGTTTATTGCACTATGTGCAGCAATCGGTTGCGGATCACAGTTTTAGGGTTCTATTTATGCAACGTCTGAAAGTGGCAAGGCGTTGTCCCACCCCCGCTTCTGGTAAAAATATGAAAAATAAAATTATTGCAGCAGGCGCTTTGATGGCTTTGTCCTACAGCGCGACCGTGCTCGCTGATGATAGCAAGGGCGAATTTGTTTCTGACTGGTGGCACCAGAGTGTTAACGTTGTTGGCAGCGCCGACACCCGCTTCGGGCCTACTCTGCGTAACGATGTTTATCTTGAATATGAAGCGTTTGCGCACAAAGACTGGTTTGATTTCTACGGCTATATCGATATTCCTAAAACCTTCGGTGCGGGTAACGGCAACGATACTGGTATCTGGGATAAGAACGGTTCTCCGCTGTTTATGGAAATCGAACCACGTTTCTCTATCGATAAGCTGACCGGCACTGACCTGAGCTTTGGTCCGTTCAAAGAATGGTACTTCGCGAACAACTATATCTACGATATGGGCCCGGACAGCGATAACCGTCAGAACACCTGGTATATGGGTCTGGGTACCGACATTGATACCCATCTGCCGATGAGCCTGTCTCTGAACGTGTATGCAAAATACCAGTGGGAAAACTACGGTGCAGCGAACGAAAACAGCTGGGACGGCTACCGTTTCAAAGTGAAATACTTCGTTCCTCTGACGCAGCTGTGGGGCGGTAACCTGAGCTACATCGGGTTCACCAACTTTGACTGGGGCTCAACACTGGGCGATGACGATTTCCGTGACCTGAACGGCAATAAAGCGCGTTCTAATAACTCTATTGCGTCCAGCCACATCCTCTCGCTGAACTACACACACTGGCATTACTCGTTCGTGGCACGTTATTTCCACAACGGCGGCCAGTGGGCCGACGGCGCTGAGCTGAACTTCGGTAACGGTAATTTCGACGTGAAATCTACCGGCTGGGGTTACTACGGCGTGATCGGTTACAACTTCTGATTTCAGTGGTTAACCCAAAAAAACCCGGCTGATGCCGGGTTTTTTGCATTTCTGACCCTCTGATAATCCTGCGCATAACACACTTTTTTAGCTATTGAGTGAAAAATGAACACAACTACAGGCGATCCCATCGCGCCGTTGTGGCATAATGCGCGCCAAATCACATTTCCCAATGAAGAGCGAGCGTTGTGCTAAGTACTTACAACATCACCATGCAATTCGGCAGCAAGCCGTTATTTGAAAACATTAACGTCAAATTTGGCGGCGGTAACCGCTATGGCCTGATTGGCGCGAACGGTTGTGGTAAATCCACTTTCATGAAAATCCTGGGTGGCGATTTAGTGCCATCAGGCGGCAACGTGGTCCTCGACCCGAACGAGCGTCTGGGTAAACTGCGCCAGGATCAGTTCGCATTCGAACAGTTCAGCGTGCTGGACACCGTGATCATGGGCCACACCGAATTGTGGGAAGTGAAGGAAGAGCGCGACCGCATTTATGCAATGGCAGAAATGAGCGAAGAAGACGGCTACAAAGTGGCTGATCTGGAAGTCGCTTACGGCGAAATGGACGGCTACAGCGCCGAATCCCGCGCCGGTGAACTGCTGCTGGGCGTTGGTATTCCCGTTGAGCAACATTACGGCCCGATGAGCGAAATCGCACCGGGCTTTAAACTGCGCGTATTGCTGGCTCAGGCGCTGTTCTCTGACCCGGAAATTCTGCTGCTCGATGAACCGACGAACAACCTGGACATCGATACAATTCGCTGGCTGGAACAGGTGCTGAACGAGCGTAACAGCACCATGATCATCATTTCGCATGACCGTCACTTCCTGAACATGGTCTGTACGCACATGGCGGATCTGGACTACGGCGAGCTGCGCGTTTATCCGGGCAACTACGACGAATACATGACGGCGGCAACGCAGGCTCGTGAACTTCTGAGTGCCAATAACGCCAAGAAAAAAGCGCAAATAGCCGAGCTGCAATCGTTCGTCAGCCGCTTCAGCGCCAACGCCTCCAAATCTAAACAGGCAACTTCCCGTGCCCGTCAGATTGATAAAATTCAGCTCGACGAAATCAAAGCGTCCAGCCGCCAGAACCCTTACATGCGTTTTGAGCAGGACAAGAAATTGTTCCGTAATGCGCTGGAAGTGGAAAAAATCACTAAAGGTTTCGACAACGGTCCGCTGTTTAAAAACCTGGGTCTGATGCTGGAAGTCGGCGAGAAAGTCGCGATTCTGGGCGCCAACGGTATCGGTAAATCCACCCTGCTGAAAACGCTGGTGGGTGAGCATGAGCCGGAAAGCGGTTCAGTTAAATGGTCTGAAAACTCAAAAATCGGTTACTACGCGCAGGATCACGAATACGAATTCGACGATACCCTGAACGTTTTCGACTGGATGAGTCAGTGGAAATCCGAGAAAGACGACGAGCAGGCTGTGCGCGGTGTTCTCGGGCGTCTGCTGTTCGGTCAGGACGACATCAAGAAGAAAGTGAAAGTGCTTTCCGGTGGTGAGAAAGGTCGTATGTTATTCGGGAAACTGATGATGCAGCGTCCGAACATCCTGATCATGGATGAACCAACCAACCACCTGGATATGGAATCTATCGAGTCACTGAACATGGCGCTGGAAATGTACGAAGGCACGCTGATCTTTGTTTCCCACGACCGTGAATTCGTCAGCTCGCTGGCGACGCGTATTCTGGAAATGACACCGACCCGTGTCATCGACTTCTCCGGTAATTACGAAGACTACTTACGTAGTCAGGGTATTAATACGTAATCGTTGATTCTGATAAAAAAGTCCGCAAATTTGCGGACTTTTTTTTATCTGAATTTCAGCGACAGACTCTGAGAATCAGCAATCCCCGCATACCTCGCAACCCGGATCTTTCATCAGGTTCATCTGGCGAAATTGCAGCGTCATGGCGTCGTACATCAGCAGTTTTCCGCGTGGCGTTTCGCCGAAGTGCGTCAGCAGCTTGATGGTTTCCATGGCCTGCAAGCTGCCGATGGTGCCGACCAGTGGTGACATGACGCCGGCTTCGACGCACGTCAGCGCGTTTTCACCAAACAGACGGCTGAGGCAGCGATAGCACGGCTCGCCGGGCTGCCATGTAAACACGCTGAGCTGGCCTTCCATGCGGATGGCAGCACCCGAGACCAGCGGTTTTTTCTGCGTAAAACATTGCTGATTGAGCTGATTTCGCGTCGTGACGTTGTCAGTGCAATCGACCACCACGTCGCAGGCGGCAATCAGTTCGTGCAGCATTTCGTCATCCGCCTGAGCATCAACCTGATTCAGCTGAATGTGCGGGTTAATTGCCGCCAGCGCCAGCGCGGCGGATCCGACTTTCGACATGCCGATTCTGGCATCGGTGTGCAGCGTCTGACGTTGCAGGTTTGAGAGCGAAACGGTGTCGAAATCCAGCAAGGTCAGCGTGCCTGTTCCGGCGGCTGCCAGATATTGCGCCGCCGCACAGCCCAGACCACCCAGACCGACAATCAGCGCGTGGCTGGCTTTCAGCTTTTCCTGCGCATCAAAATCAAACCCTTTCAGCACGATCTGGCGGTTATAACGCAGGGTTTCAGCATCCGTCAGTTCCGGCAGCGTCGCCATGATCAGCTCCTAAGCAGGGCGTTGAAAGGTTCGATTTCTACGATTTCGCCTGCGGCGACGTTTTCGCGCTCACGTTCAAGCACCACAAAACAGTTTGCGAGACTGAACGAACTAAAGACGTGCGAGCCCTGATGGCCGGTGGTGCGTACTTCGAGCTGGCCTTCGGCATTTGTGCTGAAAATACCGCGCTGGAAATCCAGGCGTCCGGCGGATTTCTTTAGCGGTGTCACGGCTTTAGCTTTCAGGCGCGGCGGGAACTGCCAGGCGGTGTGGCCGGAAAGCTGAGCGATAAACGGTTGCACCAGTTGATAAAACGTCAGTGCAGCAGAAACCGGATTACCCGGCAGACCGCAGAACCAGCTGTTTTTCAGTTTTCCGAATGCAAAGGGTTTACCCGGTTTCATCGCCAGTTTCCAGAAACCAATTTCGCCCAGTTCATCGAGCATTTGCTTGGTGTAATCCGCTTCGCCCACGGACACGCCACCGCTGGAAATCACCAGGTCGGCAAACGTATTGGCTTCTTCAAAGGCTGTGCGCAGCGCCTGCGGATTATCGCGGATAATCCCTAAATCCAGTACGGTGCAGCCGAGCTGTTCGAGCATCAGACGCACGGCGAAACGGTTGGTGTCGTAAATCTGGCCTTCCTCTAACGGCGTCCCGACGGGTTGCAGTTCGTCCCCGGTCGAAAACACCGCGACTTTCAGCGCTTTCCAGACATTAACTTCCGTCACGCCTAAAGAAGCCAGCAGTGGCAATTCAGCTGCGCCGAGACGCACACCGGCAGGCAGCACGCTGTCGCCTTGTTTGATGTCGTCGCCGGTCAGACGGATATTCTGGCCTTTATGCACTTCTGCGGTAAACCGCACGCCCGCTTCTGACACGTCGGCCTGTTCCTGCATGATCACCGCGCCGGCACCTTGCGGAACCGGCGCGCCGGTCATGATGCGGATACAGGTTCCGGCAGGCCATTCACCGTGGAAAGGCGCACCGGCAAAGGCTTTACCTGCCACAGGCAGAACGGCGTCTGTGTGCAAATCGGCGCAGCGCACGGCGTAACCGTCCATCGCGGAATTATCAAAAGGCGGGACGAAAACCGGGGATTTCACCGGCGTGGCGGTAATGCGGCCTGCGGCGGCAGCGAGCGGGAGAGATTCGGTATCTTTCGCTGTTTTGGACGGGACATAAGCGCGCATTTTTTCCAGCGCTTCTTCCAGCGAGATCAGACCGGCAGTATTGAATTCCATGAAAATTCCTTTGAGGTTCATCCCGGCGGGACGGGTGTTTTCACCGGAACCGGGCGGGGATTTGGAGCATGCGCATAGTATGACAGAGAAACGCGGCGAACCAAAAATTGCGGAAGGCGTAAAAACTTCGTGGGGATTCCTGAAAAATTGAGATCGATCCCAAAATTAACAATGTAACGCAGGTATGATGGTTTCCGTTATTTGTGACATGGGTCACACAACTGTCAAATATACAGGAATAACCGGTGCTTAAAAAAAATCGCCATCAGGCCATCCTTCAGTTGGTAGAACAGCATGAAGTGTTACAGGTAAGCGAACTGGCACAATCGCTGGATGTAAGTCTTGAAACCATTCGTCGTGACCTGAGTGAAATGCAGGATAAAGGATTGATTCTGCGACGTCACGGTCGAGCCCGTCGTCTGGTTGCTCAGCCTGAAACATCCTGGCTCAACAGTTTGCAGCGCTGCCCCCAGCTTTAATCGTGGCAGTGAAATAAGAAAAGGGAAGGCTCCGCAGAGTCTTCCCTTTTTTATGCACAATATTTAAGAAAATCAGTGCGACGGTTGTTGCTCCAGCGCTTCGGCTTTGCTGTTGACCGAGGCAAAAATCAGCGCCGCCAGCAGGAAGACGTAAGCGATGGTCGCAGTATTCAGTGCCCAGAATAACCCGTACTGGCTGTACACCAGCGACGACAACGTGGAGAAGATCAGCGTCCCGATGGTGCCGATAGTCAGCAAGGCTGACGTCAGCGTTGGCGGCGAATTTCTGACCTGCAAACTGCCGTAGCTCATGATGCCTGAGAACAGGCCGGAATTGCAGAAGCCAAACAGACCAGCGCAAATCAGGATAAGCATCGGGTTCCCGCTGTTGGCCGCCACGGCCAGGCTCACCAGCCCGACACCCGCTGAAATCAGCAGATATGTGCGCAGTTTCACGAAGCGAACGGTGAACTGATTCACAAACAGGCCGATGGATTTCACGGTCCAGTAGGTCGTGATGTAGAACGCCGCGCGGTCAGCCGCCATCCCGAAATGCTCTTTCAGCCAGCTTGGCAGCCACATGGTGAACACCGGTTCCGCCAGCAGGAAAGCAAACAGCGCGAAGCACAACACCCACACCGAAACGCCCCAGCGGTCGTGCTGCTGGCCGGTTGATGATTCTTTCTCAGCAGCCTGCGGAATCGACGGGAATTTCTGCCCGGCGCACAGCACGATCATCATCAGGCTCAGCACCGCCATGACGCCGTACATCGCCAGCCAGCTTGCGCCATGCTGGAATAAATACCCCAGCAACAGCGACAGAATCACCCCCGCCAGTGCAAAGAAGAAATCGGTGAGAATCAGGTTCGCCGAGCGTTTCTTCGGATCTTCATTGATGCGTACGACCAGATAGCTGCCGATGGACATCATGATGCCGGACGCCGCGCCAATCAGGAAAACGCCGATACCGAACATGGTGATGGTCGGCATCAGGAACAGCGCGATGCAGGTCAGTACAGAGACGGTTGAGCCGGTAATCAGCTGTTTGCCCAGATTGAATTTGCGCATCAGCACGCCGCTTATCATGATCGGCAGGAACAGGCCGATGTTCATCAGCGTAAACATCTGTCCGATAAATCCGGGGTCTTTGCCAAACGCCTGCGACACCGGGCCGATTACGATTCCGAGCGTTGAAACCAGCGCACCGGTGAAGAAATAACTCAGCCAGGAAATCATATTGATCCGCTGGCGGTTGAATGCCTGTTCCATAGACGTCCCTTATTTCCCAGCCGCTGACAGGTCGGCGAAGAACGCGCGGATCAGTCGGGTGAAATCACCCACCGCCAGTTTTGCGCAGCTCAGGGTTTGTTCGTGGGAAAGCGGGGTGTCGGATAGACCTTCGGCAAAGTTAGTCATGGCAGAAACCGCCAGCACTTTGAGGCCGCAGTGTCGCGCGGAAATTACTTCCGGCACGATAGACATGCCGACGACGTCGCAGCCGAGGGTTTGCATCATGCGGATTTCCGCAGGCGTTTCGAAGTTCGGGCCGGTGTAGGCGGCGAATACGCCTTCTGCCACGTCGATATCCAGTTTGCCGGCGACAGCGTGAAGCTGCGCGCGCAGATCTTTGTCATAGGCGTTCGCGAGGCTGAAGAAGCGCGGGCCGAAACGGTCGTCATTCGGGCCAGCCAGCGGGGATTCCGGCATAAAGCTGACGTGGTCGGTGAGCGCAACCAAACGACCCGGCGCGACTTCTTTGCGCATGGATCCGGCGGCGTTAGTCGCCAGCAGGAATTCACAGCCCAACAGTTTGAAAGTGCGGACGGCGCTGGTCATTACCGACATACCGTGGCCTTCATACATATGGCCGCGGCCTTTCATGCACATTACCGGTACACCTTCGAGATGGCCCAGAACCAGTTCACCGGCGTGGCCGACGACGCTGCTTTGAGGGAACCCCGGCAGGTCGTGATAAGGAATGGTAATCGCACCGGACATATCGTCACACAGCGTGCCGAGGCCGGAACCTAAAATAAGCGCGGCGCGTGGGATAAAGCCCGGGGCACGCTGGCGGATAATTGCTGCACAGTCAAACGCGTTGTTATTGAGCATGATCACTTCTCTCATTATTGACAGTAGGGTTGAGTTGAAGGCAATGCTAGGGTGAGCGGCCTGTGGCGTCTAATACCGTTCGCCGCCGGGATTTATAGTCAAAATCTATAAATCCAATACGCTAATATTTAAGGGAAAATAAATGTTGCTGGAGAAAATGTGACGCGACCATTCACCGATTCAGTTTTCGATCTCGGCCAGATTAATCTCCGCCTGCTGCACTACTTTCGCGTCGTGGCCGAGGAACTGAGTTTCAGCAAAGCGGCGGTGCGGCTCAATATGTCGCAGCCGCCGCTGAGCCTGCATATCAAAGAGCTGGAACATCTTCTCGGTACGCCGCTATTTCTGCGTACCACCCGTTCCGTGTCGCTGACACCGGCGGGCGCGGCGCTGATGCGTGAAGCAGGGCTGATGCTCGACAGCATCAACCGTTCCTTGCATCAGGTACGTAAGATTGGCCGGGGGGAAATCGGGCATATTCAGTTTGGTACGGTGGGCACTGCCGCCTGGGGGCCGCTGATGCCCGTGCTGAACAATTTCGGCAGGCATGCGCCGGAAATCAGCTGGTCGATTACCGAACTTACGCCGGTTCAGCAAATCGACGCGTTGCAGCTGCAAAGGATTGATATCGGTATCTGGCGAGAGGCCAAGCTGGCGCTGCCGCAGGGGTTATCGAGCAAGCTGATGGGGCGTGAGAACGTGGCTGTGGCGCTGTCAGAGAATCATCCGCTGGCGATCAGAAACAGTGTGGCGTTCAGCCAGCTGGCGAATGAGGATTTTATTCTGATGCCGATGAACACGTCGAGTCTGGGCAGTTATTTATATTCGATGTGCCGTCAGCACGGTTTTCTGCCGCAGGTGAAACAGCAGGTGAATGAGCCGCAGACTGCGCTGGCACTGGTGGCGAACGGTTACGGAATTACGTTATTGCCGGAAAGTTATGCGCGGATCCACTGGCCGGGTGTGCGATTTTGCGCGCTGACGGAAATGCTGCCCGCCGATCTCTACGCAATTTATCAGGCGGATTCGGTGACACCGGCGACGGCGCGGTTTCTTGATCTGCTCTGATTCATTTTGCTTCTGACGATTCTCAGCCAAAAAATAAAGCCGCAGGAACTTTGAACTTTCCCGCGGCTTTTTCAACACTCAGTCTGTCATTCAGCCGACAGACATTTCGCGATGAATCTTTTCTGCTTTACTGCGGATACCGGCAATGATCACCGCCAGCACCAGAAGCACGTAAGAAACGGTGGCGATATTCAGCGCCCAGAACAGGCCGTATTCGCGGTAAATGAACGAAGAGAATGACGCGAAAATCAGCGTGCCGACTGACGCGGTGGTCAGCAGGGCAGAGGTCAGCGTTGGCGGTGAGTTTTTCACCTGCAGGCTGCCGTAGCTCATCAGGCCGGAGAACATCCCTGAGTTACAGAACCCGAACACGCCCACCGCAGCCATTACCAGCGCCGTGTTTTCGCTGTGCGTCACGACGCACAGGCTGATTAAGCCGACAATCGCGGAGGCAAAAAGGAACGTACGCAGTTTGACGAAACGCACGGTGAACTGGTTAAGGAACAGGCCAATCGCTTTCACCATCCAGTAGGTGGTGATGTAAATCGCTGCGCGGTCAGTGTCCAGACCAAAGTGTTCATGCAACCAGCTTGGCATCCACAGGGTGAACACCAGTTCGCTGAAGACGAAGGCAAACAGTGCAAAACACAGCACATACGCGGCAAAGCCCCACGGCTCTTTCGCTTCACGATCTTGTTTTGCCACGGCGTCCGGTTTAGCGACAACCGGAAATTTCTGGCCCACGCACAGCAAAATCATCAGCACGCTCAGGGTGCCCATGATGCCGTACATCGCCAGCCAGCTTGCACCGTGTTTGAACAGGAAACCGAGCACCAGCGACAGCGTCATGCCAGAAAGCGCAAAGAAGAAGTCGGTGAAAATCAGGTTAGCAGAACGCTTTTTCGGGTCATCGTTGATGCGCACAACCAGATAGCTGCCGATAGACATCATCAGGCCCGCTGTCGCACCAATCAGGAATACCCCGACGCCGAACAGTGTGATGGACGGCATCACGAACAGCGCGATACAGGTCAGAATAGTGATAATTGAACCAGTAATCAGCTGCTTACCGAGATCGAACTTACGCATCAGAATGCCGCTTATCATGATCGGCAGGAACAAACCGATGTTCATCAGCGAGAACATCAGGCCGATAAATGCAGGCTCTTTATTGAAAGCGGTCGCCACCGGGCCGATGACAATCCCTAAAGTGGAAACCAGCCCACCGGTAAAGAAGTAACTTAGCCACGAGATCACGTTGATCCGACGGCGGTTATAAACAGTTTCCATAACTGATTTCCTAAAAATAAAAAATATAAGAAGGCCACAGTAAGCTTTGCCAGAGGTGCTTATATCTGCGGTTAGGACGATTATTATTCCTGTTCTTTTACGGTTTGTCTTGGACGTTTATTCAATCTTCGTATTTGATTTTCTTAAACAATCTAAGCAATTAGCGCGTTTTTGTAGTTTTACATTTCTGCTTTACATACTGTAGCGGGCTAAATATAGTCAAAAAACAGGGCAACATCACTTTCTGTATACATAAATACAACAACTCAGGGTGCAGTTCTAATGAGTTCTTCTACTGATAATTCAGCGAGTTCCGTTTCGGACAAGAAGCGTCCGGTCATTGCCATTCA
This sequence comes from Rahnella sp. BCC 1045, assembly GCF_019049615.1. Lineage (NCBI taxonomy): Bacteria > Pseudomonadati > Pseudomonadota > Gammaproteobacteria > Enterobacterales > Yersiniaceae > Rahnella > Rahnella sp. BCC 1045. The sequence continues at coordinate 38,534 of NZ_JAFMOZ010000123.1, forward strand.
CGGCGGTGCCGGGGCGATTACCCGCGCAGCAATGAGTCGTGAAAAAGAACAACATTATTTAGCCGAGCTGGAACGTATTGTTGCCAGCGGGCAGGCCATTCTGGCGGCGGGCGGCAGCGCACTGGATGCGGTGACTGAAGCGGTGCGTTTACTGGAAGAATGCCCGTTATTTAATGCCGGAAAAGGTGCCGTTTTCACGCATCAGGGCACGCATGAGCTGGATGCCTGCATCATGGATGGCCGTACGCTGGAGGCCGGTGCCATCAGCTGCGTTAATCATATCCGCAACCCGATTCTGACCGCGCGCAAGGTGCTGGAAAACAGCCCGCATGTCATGTTTACCGGCGCGGGTGCGGAAGCGTTTGCCCGCGAGCACGGGCAGGAAATGGTAGAGCCGGAATTCTTCTACACCCAGGAACGTTTCGAACAGTTGCAGCGCGCGATTGCGGCAGACGGCGGCGTGATGCTCGATCACGACGGTGCGTCCCTGAATGCTCAGCCGTCTGGCGACCCGATCGATCCGGAACATAAATTTGGCACCGTCGGCGCGGTGGCGATGGACGGGCAGGGCAACCTGGCGGCGGCGACGTCCACCGGCGGCATGACCAACAAACAGGCCGGACGCGTCGGCGACAGCCCGATTATTGGTGCAGGCTGCTACGCCAGCAATAACACCGTGGCGATTTCCAGCACCGGCACCGGCGAAGTCTTTATGCGCACGGTCGCGGCGTATGACGTTGCGGCATTGATTGAATACGCCGGTTTAACGCTCGAAGAAGCCACGCACAAAGTGGTGCAGGAAAAACTGCTGCCGATGGGCGGGAGCGGCGGAATGATTGCTGTGGATAAATTTGGCAACGTCGAACTGCCTTTCAACAGTGAAGGCATGTACCGCGGATTTGCCCGCGTGGGCGACGCGCCGGTCGTCAGTATTTACCGCTCATGAACCGTTCCCTGACCCTGCCTCCCGACCACGTTCTGGCCGTCAGTCAGCTCAGCGTGCAGTTTTCGCATGAAGGGCAAATTATTCCGGCTGTGAATAATCTCAGTTTTCAGGTCAGGCGTGGCGAAACGCTGGCGATAGTCGGCGAATCCGGCTCAGGTAAATCCGTGACGTCGCTGGCGCTGATGCGTCTGGTGGAACAAGGCGGCGGGCAGATAACGCAGGGCGAAATGCAGTTTCGCCGTCGAAATGGCGAAGTGGTCGATCTCATCGCGGCGACGCAACCCGCCATGCGCAGTTTACGCGGTGCGGATATGGCGATGATATTTCAGGAACCGATGACCTCGCTCAATCCGGTGTTTCCGGTGGGCGAGCAGATCGCCGAGTCAATCCGTCTGCATCAGGATAAAGACCACCGCGCCGCCCGTGCCGAAGCGTTGCGCATGCTGGATCTGGTGCGTATTCCTGAAGCCCGCAATATTCTCGACAGCTATCCGCATCAGCTTTCCGGCGGTATGCGCCAGCGGGTGATGATCGCGATGGCGCTCTCCTGCAAGCCTGCGTTACTGATAGCCGATGAACCGACGACGGCGCTGGATGTGACGATTCAGGCGCAGATTTTACAACTGATCCGTGTGCTGCAAAAAGAGATGCACATGGGCGTGATTTTTATCACCCACGATATGGGTGTGGTGGCTGAAATTGCCGACCGCGTGCTGGTGATGCATCAGGGCAACAGCGTGGAAACCGGCGACGTGGGCGCGATTTTCCGTGCGCCGCAACAGCCCTATACCCGCTCGCTGCTGGCGGCGGTACCCAAATTAGGCTCGATGGCCGGTAAACCATTGCCCGCGCGTTTCCCTGTGCAGGAGCAAAAAGAAAGTGACCCGGAACTGGTGCAGGACACCCTGACGCCGGGTGCGGCGCCGGTTTTGGAGGTTCGTGATCTCGTCACGCGTTTTGATTTGCGCAGTGGAATTTTCAACCGTGTGACGCGCCGCGTACATGCCGTGGAAAAAGTCAGCTTTGACTTACATCCGGGTGAAACGCTGGCGCTGGTGGGCGAATCCGGTTGCGGAAAATCCACCACTGGGCGTTCGCTGCTGAAACTGGTGAAAAGCCAGGGCGGAACAATTACGTTTAACGGCCAGGTGCTGACCGATGTCACCGGCAGTGCGCTGCAACACCTGCGCCGCGATATTCAGTTTATTTTTCAGGATCCGTACGCCTCGCTCGATCCGCGGCTGACAGTCGGGTATTCGATTATGGAGCCTTTGCTGGTGCACAATCTGGCGAAAGGCGCAGAGGCCGAGGCGCGCGTCGCCTGGCTGCTGGAAAAAGTCGGGCTGCTGCCGGAACACGCGCAGCGCTATCCTCACGAATTTTCCGGCGGCCAGCGGCAGCGAATTTGTATCGCGCGGGCACTGGCGCTCAATCCCAAAGTGGTGATTGCGGATGAATCCGTTTCTGCCCTCGATGTGTCGATCCGTGCGCAAATCATTAATTTGCTGATGGATTTACAGAAAGAGTTCGGGCTGGCGTTTTTGTTTATTTCGCACGACATGGCGGTCGTCGAGCGTATCAGCCATCGCGTGGCGGTGATGTATCTCGGGCAAATCGTTGAAATCGGCACGCGGCGTGCGGTGTTTGAAAATCCGCAGCACGCGTATACCCGCAAACTGATGGCGGCGGTGCCGGTGGCCGATCCGGCGCATAAAAGAAAAGAACAGGCCTTGCTGGTGGATGAAATCCCCAGCCCGATCCGTGCGCTCAACGACGAGCCGCTGGTCGCCCCGCTGGTTCAGGTGGGCGAAGGGCACTTTGTCGCCCGGCATGCTATCGCGGGGCTTTACTGATTTTTGTGGTGGCTTGTTTTTTAAGCGCCAATTCTTTGTAAGACAAACGGGTAAGACAGGAAAAGGAACTGACATGAATCAGCAGAAACGTAAAGGTAAGAACGTGATCCGCCAGGCGGTGCTCGCTGCCGCTATTTTCGGTTCTCTGGCTTCAGCTTCAGCATGGGCTGCCAAAGACGTTGTGATCGCCGTAGGCTCTAACTTCACCTCGCTTGATCCTTATGATGCGAATGACACCTTGTCGCAGGCGGTGGCAAAATCCTTCTATCAGGGGCTGTTTGGCTTCGATAAAAACATGAAGTTGGAAAACGTGCTGGCGGACAGCTACACGGTCAGCAAGGACGGGCTGGTTTACACCATCAAGCTGCATCCGGGCGTGAAATTCCAGGACGGCACCGACTTCAACGCGGCGGCGGTAAAAGTTAACTTTGATCGCGCCAGCAATCCTGACAATCATCTCAAGCGTTACAACCTGTTTAAAAATATCGCCAGCACGGAAGCGGTGGATGACACGACCGTGAAAATTACGCTCAAAGAACCGTTCTCGGCGTTCATCAATATTCTGGCACACCCATCGGCTGTGATTATTTCCCCGGCGGCGCTGACCAAATACGGCAAAGAGATCGGTTTCCATCCGGTGGGCACCGGCCCGTATACGCTGGATCAGTGGAACCAAACCGACTTCGTGAAAGTGAAGAAATTCGACGGTTACTGGAAAAAAGGCGAGCCTAAACTCGATACCATCACCTGGCGTCCGGTTGTAGATAACAACACCCGCGCCGCGATGCTGCAAACCGGTGAAGCTGATCTGGCGTTCCCGGTGCCTTACGAGCAGGCCGCGCTGCTGGAGAAAAACCCGAAACTGGATCTGGTGGCCGCGCCGTCAATTTTGCATCGTTACATCAGCTTTAACGTGACGCAAAAACCGTTCGATAACGTGAAAGTGCGTGAGGCGATCAACTACGCCATCAACAAACAGGCGCTGATTAAAGTCGCGTTTGCCGGTTACGCTGTGCCTTCCGAAGGGCCATTGCCGCAGGGAATTGAGTACGCCGCGAAATTCAAACCGTGGCCATACGATCCGGCAAAAGCCAAACAACTTCTGAAAGAAGCGGGTTATCCGGACGGCTTTACCACCACGCTGTGGTCTTCACATAACAACAGCACCGCGCAAAAAGTGTTGCAGTTCACGCAACAGCAGCTGGCGCAGGTCGGTATCAAAGTGACGGTCACTGCGATGGATGCCGCACAGCGTGCCGCTCAGGTGGAGAACGTCGGGCAGAAAGAAGCAGGTATCCGCATGTTCTATACCGGCTGGTCGGCATCAACGGGCGAAGCTGACTGGGCGCTGTCGCCGCTGTTCTCAACCCAGGCTGCGCCACCGAAACAATTCAATACGGCGTTCTACAGCAATGCGCAGGTGGATAAAGATTTGTCCGACGCGCTGAAAACCACTGACAAAGCGGAGAAAGCCAAACTGTACGCCGATGCCCAGAAACAAATCTGGACCGACGCGCCGTGGGCATTCCTGGTGACTGAACGTCTGGTTTCTGCCAACAACAAACGTCTGACAGGTTTCTATGTGATGCCGGATACGGCATTCAGCTTTGATGATGCCGATGTGAAATAATATGCGGTGAAGCTTTCAGGGTGCGGGTTCAAAGTTTCCGCGCCCTGAACTTACGTGTTCCGCAGACGGAATAGGGATGTCATACCGTGAAATCACAGACAGCGAATCATGCTTAATTATTTTCTGAAACGATTACTGGGACTGATTCCGACATTGCTGATTGTGGCAGTGCTGGTCTTTTTATTTGTACATCTTTTGCCGGGCGATCCGGCGCGTCTGATGGCCGGACAGGACGCAGACGCCAGCGTCGTGGCGCTGGTCCGTCAGGATTTAGGGCTGGATAAGCCGCTCTATCAGCAATTCCTCACCTTCTTCGGCAACGCGCTGACCGGTGATTTCGGGCACTCGATGGTGTCCAAACGCCCGGTCATTGATGAAATCAGCTCCCGCTTTATGCCGACCTTCTGGCTGACGCTGACCAGCATGCTGTGGTCGGTGATTATCGGGCTGCTCATTGGCGTAGTCTCCGCCGTCTGGCGCAACCGCTGGCCGGATCGTCTGGGCATGGCGCTCGCTGTTTCCGGTATCTCTTTCCCGGCCTTTGCGCTGGGTATGCTGCTGATGCAGGTTTTCTCCGTTGAACTGGGCTGGTTGCCGACCGTCGGGGCTGACGGCTGGCAGCATTATATTCTGCCGTCCATCACGCTGGGCGCGGCGGTGGCGGCCATTATGGCGCGCTTTACCCGGGCGTCTTTTGTTGAAGTTATGCAGGAAGATTACATGCGCACGGCGCGGGCGAAGGGCGTTCATGAAGCCGTTGTGGTGGTAAAACACGGGCTACGCAACGCCATGATCCCGGTTGTGACCATGATGGGATTACAGTTTGGGTTCCTGCTGGGGGGCTCGATTGTGGTCGAGAAAGTCTTCAACTGGCCGGGGTTAGGGCGGTTGCTGGTAGATTCCGTGGAGATGCGTGATTATCCGGTGATCCAGGCCGAGGTACTGCTCTTCTCTCTCGAATTCATCCTCATCAATCTGCTGGTGGACATGCTGTACGCCGTGATTAACCCTTCTATCCGATACAAGTGAGCAGTCGCATGAAAAACTGGCGGAGAAATGCCGTACTGGCGAGCTTGCCGATAATCACATCCGAAACTTCGCAGGCGGTAAGAACGCCGTGGAAAGCGTTCTGGCGGCGCTTTCGCCGGCAACATATCGCGATGATTGCGGGCGTTTTCATTCTTTTACTGATTGCCGCTGCGATCTTTGCGCCGTGGCTGGTGCCCTTTGATCCGGAAAATTACTTCGATTACGACCGTCTGAACGAAGGTCCGTCGGTGATGCACTGGCTCGGTGTGGATTCACTCGGGCGGGATATTTTCAGCCGTATCCTGATGGGCGCGCGGATATCACTCACCGCCGGCGTAATGTCTGTGGTACTCGGCGCAGTTATCGGCACGGTGTTCGGATTACTGGCCGGATACTACGAGGGCTGGTGGGATCGCATCACCATGCGCGTTTGCGACGTGCTGTTTGCTTTCCCCGGTATCCTGCTGGCGATTGCCGTGGTTGCCGTGATGGGTAACGGCATGTCGAATGTGATTATCGCGGTTGCTATCTTCAGCATCCCGGCGTTCGCACGTCTGGTGCGTGGTAATACGCTGGTGCTGAAACAGCAAACTTATATTGAATCGGCACGCAGCATCGGGGCATCCGACGCCACGATTTTGTTCCGTCATATCCTGCCGGGCACGTTGTCGTCGATAGTGGTGTATTTCACCATGCGCATTGGTACATCTATTATCACCGCTGCCAGCCTGTCGTTCCTGGGAATGGGCGCGCAACCCCCGACGCCGGAGTGGGGCGCCATGCTCAACGAGGCCCGTGCCGACATGGTCATGGCACCGCACGTGGCCATATTCCCAAGTCTGGCGATATTCCTCACCGTTCTGGCATTTAATTTACTGGGCGATGGATTACGGGACGCGCTGGATCCGAAATTGAAGAGCTGAGATTTTGGGGTTCCCCAAAGCCCCCCTTTTATCTGAATCTCGAAGATTTCCGTTTCTCATAAACAGCCTTCACAGAACCTACGGTATTCGAAACCGCCCAAGAGCGGGAAGTGCTTTCCCTCTCTTGGGCGGTTTCGGCACAGTGCGTTGAGTGACCACTGCAAGTGAGAAACCGAAATTCTCTCATTCAGCATTGAAAGGCATTACGCCCTCATGCCCTGGAGTGCAAAAACTCCGCATGGAATTGCAGGTGATCTTCCACAAACGAGGCAATCGTAAAGTAGCTGTGATCGTACCCCGGCTGGACGCGAAGCTGTAACGGCCAGCCGCGCTGGCGGGCGATTTCGGCCAGTTTTGCCGGTTGCAGCTGATCTGCGAGAAACTGATCGCCATCACCCTGATCGACTAAAATCGGGAATGGCTTCTGATCTGCCGGCAATGCACTCAGCAGATGGCAACTGTCGTATTGCAGCCACTGACTTTCGTCGTCACCCAGATACGCACAGAAGGCTTTGCGTCCCCACGGAACCTGCGCCGGATTCACAATGGGTGCAAACGCGGAAACTGAACAGAAGCGGTGCGGATTACGTAACGCCAGCATCAGCGCACCGTGGCCGCCCATGGAGTGACCGAAAATCGACTGACGATCGCTGACGTTGAAATGCCCGCTGATAAGCGCAGGCAATTCGTCGAGCAGGTAATCGTACATCTGGTAATGCGCGGCCCACGGCGACCGGGTGGCGTTCAGATAAAATCCTGCGCCCTGACCGAGATCGTAGCCTTCGTCGTTGGCGACACCTTCGCCGCGCGGGCTGGTATCCGGCATCACCAGAATCAGCCCAAGCTCAGCCGCGACGCGCTGCGCCCCGGCTTTCAGCGTGAAGTTTTCATCATTGCAGGTCAGGCCCGACAGCCAGTACAGCACCGGCGGGGGCGTGTCATCTTTTGCCGGTGGCAGATAGATGCTGAACGTCATGCCACAATTCAGGCTGGCCGAAGTATGGCGGTAGCGCTGCTGCCAGCCGCCAAACATCCGGTGTTCTTCGAGTAGTTCAATCGAGCTGCTCATCGAAAACTTTCCTTACTTGTTAAAATGAATAACCGTACGGATAGACTTACCTTCGTGCATCAAATCGAACGCTTCGTTGATTTCTTCCAGCGGCATGGTGTGAGTGATGAAATCGTTCAGGGCGAATTCGCCGTCCAGATAACGCTCTACAATGCCCGGCAGCTGGCTGCGGCCTTTGACGCCACCGAATGCGGAACCCCGCCATACGCGGCCGGTTACCAGCTGGAACGGACGGGTGGAGATTTCTTCACCGGCACCTGCAACGCCGATAATGACCGACTCGCCCCAGCCTTTATGACAGCATTCCAGCGCGGAACGCATCACGTTCACGTTGCCGATACATTCGAAGGAGAAGTCCACGCCGCCGTCGGTCATTTCGACGATCACGTCCTGAATCGGCTTATCAAAATCTTTCGGGTTAATCAGATCGGTTGCGCCGAGTTTACGGGCCAGATCGAACTTGCTGGTGTTCAGATCGATACCGATGATGCGGCCTGCGCCTGCCATCACGGCGCCGATAATCGCGGAAAGACCGATGCCTCCGAGGCCGAAGATCGCCACAGTATCGCCTTTTTTCACTTTGGCGGTGTTAATCACAGCGCCCATACCGGTGGTCACGCCGCAACCGAGCAGACACACTTCTTCCAGCGGCGCTTCTTTATTGATTTTCGCCAGTGAAATTTCAGGAACCACGGTGTATTCGGAGAAGGTCGAGGTGCCCATGTAATGGAAAATTGGCTGGCCGTCTTTGAAGAAACGCGTGGTGCCGTCCGGCATCAGGCCTTTACCCTGCGTGGTGCGGATCGCCTGACACAGGTTAGTTTTGCCGGACTTACAGAACTTACACTCGCCACATTCCGGGGTGTACAGCGGGATCACGTGGTCGCCAACGGCCACGCTGGTGACGCCTTCGCCGACAGCTTCTACTACACCACCGCCTTCATGGCCGAGGATTGCGGGGAAAACGCCTTCCGGATCTTTGCCTGAAAGGGTGTAGGCGTCGGTGTGGCATACGCCGCTGGCAACGATACGCACCAGCACTTCGCCTTTTTGTGGTGGCATCAAATCCACTTCTTCGATGGACAGAGGTTGATTCGGGCCCCAGGCGACGGCCGCACGTGTTTTAATCATTTCCATTATGTTGCTCCAGTCAGGTGTTTTTAGCTTAATCAGATTTCAGGTTAATAAGTCGGATGCAGTGCCGGGTCATGTTCGCCGGCCAGAGGGTGTTTCAGTAACGGGATCACACCGTCATTCTGTTCGATAATCAGTTCTTTCAGCGCCCGGACATTCGGGCTGAAAGCGTCCCTGCGCCAGATAAGCCAGGTGGCGGTATCGGCGAATTCATCCGGAATTTCGTGAATTTCTACGCGTTCGTGGCCGGGCAATTGTTCCAGCACCGAACGCGGGATCATCGCGATACCCGCACCGCTGGCAACGCAGGCCATCATTGAATGATAGGACTGAATTTCCATCGTATTGGCAACCGGCACATTCATTTCCTTAATCCAGCCCTGCAAACGCTGGCGATAGGAACAGCTCGGGCGGAAGGCAAATACGGTATGACCGCTGCGACCGGCAGGTACGACGAGTGGCGATTCACCCAGCGGGCTGATTACCACCATGCGTTCGCGAAATGAGATACAGCCGTTGATGTCGTCAAAATCTATCGGACCATCAACCAGCGCCGCAGCGAGACGTCCGGCACGTACGCTGTCAATGGTTTCGCCGGAAGTGGCGGTCACCAGCGACAATGCTACCTGGGGAAATTTCTGATGATAAGCCGCCAGCAACGAAGGCAGACGCGTTGCTGCGGTGCTTTCCATCGAGCCCAGCGCGAAATTCCCGGCAGGTTCTCCGGCATGGGTGATGCTCATCGCTTCATCGCTCAGCGCAAGAATGCGCTCGGCGTAGTTAAGGAAGTTGTGGCCCATCGCGGAAAGGCGGATACGCTGTTTTTCGCGGATGAACAAATCGGTGCCCAGTTCGAGTTCGAGCTGGCGCAGGCGGGTGGTCAGGTTTGAAGGCACGCGGTGGAGTTGCTCTGCCGCACGCGCCAGCGAACCGGTTTCCGCTACGCAGCAAAACATCCGTAACTGAGTCAGATCCATGATGGGTTCCTGTGTTCTCGAATCGTAAACAACTTGGTTTGTATTATTCAGTTTTCGTGATTGTACTCATAAGGCATCATAGCCACAACTTCCAATTAACTTTCTTTTAAGAAATCTGCTGTTTTCGGCAACAGGCTTTGAGTATGTTTATTCATTGTTTCTGATATGTTGCATTGCGGTTTCTTCTGACGGAGCAGTTATGGCTTTTCGTATTGCGCTTAGTGGTTTTCTGGCTTTTGTGGTCGCGATGGGTATCGGGCGCTTCGCCTTCACGCCGCAGGTTCCTTTAATGATAGCTGAACATCAGTTCACGCTGACCGGCGCGGGTTTAGTCGCCGCCTTCAACTATCTCGGTTATCTGTGTGGCGCGTTTGACGGAATGCGTGCGGCCAACCACCTCGAACGCCGGTTATGGCTGGGTGTGTGGGGCGGCGTTGTACTGACATTACTGTCGGCGGTGATTTCCGGCGAAGTGCTGCACAGCATCGTGCGCTTCCTGATCGGCTGGACCAGCGGCTGGGCGATGGTGATGGTCTCCGCATGGTGTAACGAACGGCTGGCGCATTTTGGCCGTCCGGCAATGAGCGCGGCGGTATTCGCCGGTCCGGGTGCCGGGATTTTCCTGAGCGGCATGTTAGCCGTAGGTATCCACAGTTTACAGCTGTCCTCGGCACAGGCCTGGTGCGTTTACGGTGTGCTGGCGCTGATTTTTGTGGCAATTATCACGCCGAATCTGCCCCGTAAAGGTGATTTACATCGTTCCCATGTGGCGGCGGAACCGCTGGTCATGACACCGGCGCTGAAACGTCTGGTGTGGAGTTACAGTCTGGCGGGCTTTGGGTACATCCTTCCCGCGACATTTTTATCGCAGATGGCGACGGCACGTTTTCCTGACAGCCTGTTTGCACAGTTTGTCTGGCCGGTGTTCGGCGGCGCGGCGGTTGTCGGCATCGTGATAGGTATTCTGACCCGCCATTGCCTGACGACGCATAAACGTCTGGCGCTGACATTATGGGCGCAGGGACTGGGGATTTTGTGTGCGGAAGTCGTGCCGGGCGTGACCGGGCTGGTGCTCGGGGCATTGCTGACCGGCGGCGGTTTCCTCAGCGTGGTACAGCTGGCGTTGCAATGCAGCCGCGAACTGGCGCCGAATCACAGCCGTTATATGGCCGGATTGCTCACCACCGGTTATGCCGTCGGGCAGCTGTTCGGGCCAATTTTATCTGCGATTTCGACTGCGCTGACGCATCATCTGGAACCGGCCCTGTATGTCGCGCTGGCCGGTTTCGTGATTGCCGGCGCGCTGGTCTTCCGGCAGAACCGATAAGTTGCAGCTATTTCATCCATCATGAAACACTATCACTGGATTCTGAACCGGCTCTCCACTACAGTAAGCCACCTCACTTTGGCGTGATCTGCGTCAAAGTGATTACACCTGCCGGAGAAGAATGAATGCCAACCCTGAGTAAAGAAGCCATTTTAGTCCATGAGGCATTGTTAGCCTGTGGTCTGGAAACCCCTCTGCGTGAAGCCCTGCCGATCGACAACGAAACGCGCAAACAGCGGATCCAGGAACATATGACTGGCATCATGCAATTGCTCAATCTGGATCTCTCCGATGACAGTCTGGTGGAAACGCCGCGTCGTATCGCGAAGATGTACGTTGATGAAATTTTCTCCGGGTTGGATTACGCGAACTTCCCGAAAATCACTGTTATCGAAAACAAGATGAAAGTGGATGAGATGGTGACGGTGCGTGATATCACCCTGACCAGCACCTGCGAACATCATTTCGTGACCATCGACGGGAAAGCCACCGTGGCGTATCTGCCAAAAGATACCGTGATCGGTTTGTCGAAAATCAACCGCATCGTGCAGTTCTTCTCGCAGCGTCCGCAGGTTCAGGAACGTCTGACCCAGCAGATTCTGGTGGCGTTACAGACGCTGCTCGGCACGCCAAATGTGGCAGTGTCGATTGATGCCGTGCATTACTGCGTGAAAGCCCGCGGCGTGCGTGACGCAACCAGCGCGACAACCACCACGTCTCTGGGCGGTCTGTTCAAGTCCAGCCAGAATACACGTCAGGAATTCCTGCGTACTGTAAGACACGCCAGTTAATGGCGGCGTTTTAACCGGTCAGACACTTTCATATTGCGGCACCTTCAGGGTGCCGTTAGTCTGTCTGGAGCCCGCAAAATTTTCAGCTCCTTACCGTTAACAGGAACGCCAGGTATGCGCTCACGTATTGCCACGCTCGACTTTGCCCGTGGTCTCGCCATTTTTGGCATCCTGCTTCTCAATATCAGCGCCTTCGGTTTACCGAAAGCTGCGTACCTGAATCCGGCATTTGCCGGAACCCCATCAACCTCTGACGCCTGGACCTGGGCGGTGCTCGACGCCGTCGCGCAGGGTAAATTCCTGATGATGTTTGCCATGCTGTTTGGCGGCGGTTTGTATTTGCTGATGCCGCGTGGCAAACACTGGATCCAGTCGCGTCTTTCGATTTTATTATTGTGCGGCCTGATCCACGCCACATTGTTGTGGGATGGCGACATTCTGCTGTCCTACGGACTGATTGGTCTGGTGTGCTGGCGTATGGTAAGGGAAGGGCGCAGCAGCCAGTCGCTGGTTTCGACCGGGATTATTTTGTATCTCATCGGCGTCGCGGTACTGGCGATTTTGGGCGTGATTTCTTCACCCAAAGCGGGAAGTTTTTGGCTGCCGGGACCGGCTGAAATTCAGTATGAGCAATACTGGCGGCTGAAAGGCGGCTGGGAAGCTATTCACAACCGGCTGGATCTCTTATCTTCAAGTTTGCTGGCGATTGGTGCGCAATACGGTTGGGAACTGGCGGGCGCAATGTTGATCGGCTCCGGGCTGATGCGTAGTGGATGGCTGAAAGGCGAATTCAGCGAGCGGCATTACCGCAAAGTGGCGGCGGCGCTGTTACCGCTTTCATTGGTGATACAAATTCCGGCGATTTACCTGCAATGGAAGAGCGGCTGGGATTACCGCTGGAGCGGCTTTTTGTTGCAGGTTCCACGTGAAATTGGCTCGCTGATGCAGGCCGTCAGCTATCTGGCGCTGTGTTATGGCTTCTGGTCGGTGATTTCGCGCTGGCGGCTGGTTCACTGGATTTCTCAGGTTGGCCGCATGGCGCTGACCAATTACCTGTTACAGACGCTGATATGCACCACGTTCTTCAATTTCTTCGGCTTCTTCCTGCACTTCGACCGGCTGCAACTGCTGGCGATGGTGCCGCTGGTCTGGGCGTGCAACCTGCTGGTAACGCTGCTGTGGCTGCGTTATTTCCGTCAGGGGCCTCTGGAATGGCTATGGCGAAAACTGACCATTAAAGCCTCTGGCGTTGAGATGAAAACGGCTTGAGGTGTGTGCTGATATATCATCCTAAATTATAGATTTGAGATGGACGTTGCAGAATTGTATGTAAACGTTTTCTTTCCTGTGACGTGATTCACGCAGGCGTTATCGCAAAATGTTTAGGATAGCGGTCGTGCCAGTCTGACGACCACTACACTAAAAAAGGAAACGCCATGAGCACTTCACCTCGCTTCTCTTTGTCTGCATTTTTTACCTCCTGGGTTAACCATTTCCGTATTCCTCCGTACCACTCTCTGGCTGATGACGGAGCGACAAATGGTCACCATTCGTGATGTCGCCCGTCTGGCGGGCGTGTCTGTCGCCACTGTTTCCCGTGTTCTGAACAATCCGTCTATCGCCAGTAAAGAAGCCCGCGAGCAGGTTTTGCAGGCCGTCGCCACGCTGGGATACCGGCCTAACGCCAACGCACAGGCGCTGGCAACGCAAACCAGCGACACCATCGGCGTGGTCGTGATGGACGTATCAGATCCCTTTTTTGGCGCGCTGGTGAAAGCGGTTGATACCGTAGCGCAGCAGCATCAGAAATACGTTCTGATAGGTAACAGCTATCACATTGCCGAAAAAGAAAGGCATGCCATTGAAGTTTTGATCCGCCAGCGCTGTAACGCGCTCATCGTGCATTCCAAGGCGCTTGGTGATGATGAGCTTTCTCGCTTTATGGATCAGGTTTCCGGCATGGTGCTGATTAACCGCGTTATTCCGGGCTACGAGCATCGCTGCGTGTGGCTCAATAACGTCAGCGGGGCAGAAATGGCCACGCGTCTGTTGCTGTCTCAGGGACATCAGCGCATCGGCTATATCGGCTCAAGCCACGGCATTGAAGATGATTTGCAGCGCTATCAGGGTTATTTACAGGCCATGACGCAGGCACATCATTCTGCCGTTGCTCCTCCCGCGGCCTGGCGCGCGCAAAGTTCGCCGGATTTGCAGGGCGGAGAGGCAGCGATGGTTGAACTCCTCGGACGCAATCTGCATCTGAGCGCGGTCTTCACGTATAACGATTCGATGGCGGCGGGGGCGATGGCAGTGTTGAAAGAAAACGGAATTAACATTCCTGACGATTTCTCACTGGTAGGTTTTGACGATATTCCGATTGCCCGGTACACCAGCCCGAAAATGACAACGGTGCGTTACCCGATTGTCTCAATGGCGACGCTCGCCACCGAACTGGCATTAAAAGGTGCGGCAGAACAGTTAGCTACGGGCGTTTCGCATTGTTTTATGCCGACGCTGGTCAGACGCCATTCAGTGGCGCCGTGGCAAAATGTGGCACCCGTCACTTATTGATCAAATAACGCGATGTAACCGTTTTCAATCTGTGAGAACTTTCACAGTTTATTAACATCGCGGCCTTTATGATGCATTCGTTTTCAACATGATTCACTTTGTGTCCGGCGTTACCGGACTGGTTTCACAGCGAGTCAGGACGTTATAAGTCAAGGATGGCAGGCACCCACAATCATGACGTGGAGCTGTACTGCTCCCGCAGGGATTTCCGGTGCCAAATTCTGTAACACCCTACATAACCGGAGATACAAATGAATAAAAAGGTTTTCACACTGGCTACTCTGGCTGCGAGCATGATGTTTGGTTTTGCCGCACACGCTGCTGATACTAAAATCGGTGTCACCATCTATAAATACGATGACAACTTCATGTCTGAAGTGCGCAAAGCCATCGAGAAAGATGCAAAAGCTTCTCCAGATGTGCAACTGCTGATGAATGACTCGCAAAACAGCCAGTCCACCCAGAACGACCAGGTTGACGTTATGCTGGCGAAAGGGGTTAAAGCCCTGGCCATTAACCTGGTTGACCCGGCTGCTGCCCCGGTCATTATTGAGAAAGCCCGCGGTGCTGGCATTCCTGTCGTTTTCTATAACAAAGAACCTTCCCGTAAAGATTTAGACAGCTACGACAAAGCCTATTACGTCGGGACTGACTCTAAAGAATCCGGCGTTATCCAGGGTGAGCTGATTGCTAAACACTGGAAAGCGAATCCGGCCTGGGATCTGAACAAAGACGGCACCATCCAGTATGTGCTTATCAAAGGCGAACCTGGCCATCCGGATGCTGAAGCGCGTACCAAATACGTCATCAGCACTTTGAATGGTAAAGAAGGCCTGAAAACTGATCAGCTGCAACTTGATACAGCAATGTGGGATACCGCTCAGGCGAAAGACAAAATGGACGCCTGGCTGTCCGGTCCTAACGCTAACAAAATCGAAGTGGTTATCGCCAACAACGATGCAATGGCAATGGGCGCTGTAGAAGCACTGAAATCGCATAACAAATCCAGCATTCCGGTCTTCGGTGTGGATGCGTTACCAGAAGCGCTGGCACTGGTTAAATCTGGCGCGATGGCCGGTACTGTGCTCAACGATGCAAGCAACCAGGCTAAAGCAACATTTGAGCTGGCTAAAAATCTGGCTGAAGGTAAATCAGCAGCCGATGGCACCAGCTGGAAAGTTGAAAATAAAGTCGTTCGTATTCCTTACGTGGCTGTAGATAAAGATAACCTGTCTACTTTCACCAAATAAGACAGACTTTTTAGCTTTACACAGTAAGTATTAAGACTGACAGACAGCAATAAAGAAAAACAAAGCTAAGCAGTGGCAATTAATATTGCGGTTAAGCCGTAAAAAAACAGTAAGTGTTATAAGACGTTAATGCTTGTCTGACAGGACGTCATGTCATAATGCAGCCGGCAGGTTCGCTTACCGGCTGCATTACTGACATCAGGTATTAATACATCCGTTTATTTTTATCTTTAGCCAGGTACAACTATGGCCGATATTTCGTTATCTGACACAAAAACAGAAAAGCCAGGTGAATTTCTGCTGGAAATGAGCGGCATTAATAAATCATTCCCAGGCGTTAAGGCGTTAGATAATGTGAATTTAAAAGTGCGTCCGCATTCCATCCATGCCTTAATGGGGGAAAATGGCGCGGGTAAATCCACATTATTAAAATGCCTTTTCGGAATTTACAGTAAAGACTCCGGTACGATTCTATTTCAGGGACAGGAAGTCAATTTTAAAAGCTCCAAAGAAGCGCTTGAACAAGGTGTGTCGATGGTACATCAGGAATTAAACCTGGTGTTACAGCGTACGGTCATGGACAACATGTGGCTGGGACGTTATCCGACTAAAGGCATTTTTGTCGATCAGGACAAAATGTACAAAGACACCAAAGCGATTTTTGACGAGCTGGATATTGATATCGACCCGCGTGACAAGGTCGGTAAATTGTCTGTTTCCCAGATGCAGATGATCGAAATCGCCAAGGCGTTTTCCTACAATGCCAAAATCGTCATTATGGATGAACCGACATCTTCCCTGACGGAAAAAGAAGTGAACCACCTGTTCACGATTATCCGTAAGCTGAAAGATCGCGGCTGCGGTATTGTGTATATCTCTCATAAGATGGAAGAAATTTTCCAGCTGTGTGATGAAATCACCATCCTGCGTGACGGCCAGTGGATTGCTACTCAGCCGCTGGAAGGCCTCGACATGGACAGAATCATTTCCATGATGGTTGGCCGCTCACTGAGTCAGCGCTTCCCGGATCGCCAGAACGTGCCGGGTGAAGTGATCCTTGAAGTGCGTAATCTGACTTCACTACGTCAGCCTTCGATCCGTGATATTTCCTTTGATTTACATAAAGGAGAAATTCTCGGGATTGCCGGTCTGGTTGGTGCGAAACGTACAGATATCGTCGAGACATTATTTGGCATCCGTGAGAAAGTTTCCGGCACCATTAAACTGCACGGCAAAAAAATTAATAATCACAGCGCCAATGAAGCCATTAATCACGGGTTTGCGCTGGTGACTGAAGAGCGTCGTTCCACCGGTATTTATGCCTATCTGGATATCGGTTTTAACTCGCTGATTTCGAACATCCGTCAATATAAAAATAAAGCCGGATTGCTCGATACCACTCGGATGAAAAGTGATACCCAGTGGGTTATCGATTCCATGCGGGTGAAAACGCCAGGGCATAAAACCAGTATTGGCTCTTTGTCTGGCGGGAACCAGCAAAAAGTCATTATCGGGCGCTGGCTATTAACCAATCCTGAAATATTAATGCTGGATGAACCAACTCGCGGGATTGATGTTGGCGCTAAATTTGAAATTTACCAGTTAATCACCGAGTTGGCTAAAAAAGAGAAGGGGATCATTATTATCTCCTCTGAAATGCCTGAGTTGCTGGGTATTACTGACAGAATATTGGTTATGAGTAATGGACAGGTTGCGGGTATTGTTGAAACAAAAACGACTTCGCAGAACGAAATATTACGCCTGGCCTCCTTGCATCTCTAATTTTTAAGGGTTCTTATTATGAAAGCATTAAATAAGAAAAGCGTGCTCACTTATTTAAAAGAGGGCGGGATTTATGTGGTATTGCTGGTCTTACTGGCCATTATTATCATTCAGGATCCAAGCTTCCTCAGTCTGGTTAACCTGAGTAACATTCTTACGCAATCTTCTGTGCGCGTGATTATTGCGCTCGGCGTGGCGGGGCTGATTGTCACGCAGGGTACTGACTTGTCAGCCGGTCGTCAGGTCGGTTTAGCGGCGGTTGTCGCGGCAACCATGTTGCAGGCGATGGATAACGTCAACAAAGTCTTCCCGCATCTGGAAGTGGTGCCGATCCCGCTGGTTATCCTGACCGTGTGTATTGTTGGTGCGCTGATCGGTTTGCTTAACGGCATTATCATTGCTTACCTGAACGTAACGCCGTTTATCACCACGTTGGGTACCATGATTATCGTTTACGGGATTAACTCCCTGTATTACGACTATGTAGGCTCCTCACCGATTGCCGGTTTTGATCCGGGCTTTTCGAAGTTCGCACAGGGCTTTATTCACCTGGGCGGCCTGAAGCTTTCTTACATCACCTTCTACGCAGTCATTGCTATCGCCTTCGTCTGGGTGCTGTGGAACAAAACACGTTTTGGTAAGAACATCTTCGCCATCGGCGGCAATCCGGAAGCGGCGAAAGTTTCAGGCGTTAACGTACCGTTAAACCTGATCATGATTTATGCGCTGTCAGGTGTGTTCTATGCCTTCGGGGGGTTGCTGGAAGCAGGGCGTATCGGCAGTGCAACCAACAACCTCGGCTTTATGTATGAACTTGATGCTATCGCCGCCTGCGTGGTCGGCGGCGTGTCATTTGCCGGCGGTGTGGGTTCTGTAGCCGGGGTCGTAACTGGTGTGCTGATATTCACCGTCATCAACTACGGTCTGACCTATATCGGCGTTAACCCTTACTGGCAGTACATTATCAAAGGCAGCATCATCATCTTCGCGGTGGCGCTGGACTCTTTGAAATACGCCAAGAAGAAATAAATGATCGGGTTATAAAAGAGAAGGCCGCTTATGCGGCCTTTTTGCTGTCGTAAATTCGGTTCTTACTGCCTGAACGGATTTCTGCCCACCGGTTTCGGCGGTTCAAGCCGGGATGCCGGTGCGGCATCCTCAGTTTCGGCCTGAGCGGCTTCATTGGCTTCCTGCTCAGCTTTCAGTTTTGCGGCTTCCTCTGCGGCGGCTTTGTCCGCAGCCGCTTTATCTGCTGCTGCCTTGTCGGCTGCGGCTTTGGCGATGGCGGCTTTCTTCTCGGCTTCCAGCTGCTGTTGCAGGGCCAGCACTTGTTCAGGTGTCACTGCCGGATAACCCTGTGCATCGTCGGGAATATTGTGCACCGCGGGAATGGGGATCAGCGGCCCGAGGAAGCGGGGTTCGCGTTTAAGCAGATACAAATCCGTCAGCGCGCCGAGGCGGGCGAAGATCTCGCGGCTGCGCACGCTGAGCATATTTTTCGGTGAAGGCACGGCAAAACACTGCGCCTGAATACCCATGTGCAGTGCGATAAACAACGCACGTTCACAATGGAAACGCTGGGTAATGATGATGAAATCGTTGGTGTCGAAAACTTTACGGGTGCGCACGATGGAGTCGAGCGTCCGGAACCCGGCATAGTCGAGCACGATGTCACTGGCTGGAATGCCGGCGGCGATCAGATCCCGGCGCATGGTGCTCGGTTCGTTGTAGCTTTGCTGTGCATTGTCGCCGCTCAGCAGCAGGTATTTCACTTTGCCGCTGTTGTAGGCGTTGATCGCGCCCTGAATGCGGTAAAGGTAATACTGATTGATGACGCCGGTACGGTAATACTTGGAAGTGCCGAGAACGACGCCAACCTGGCGGTGAGGCAGGGTCTGCACTTCGTCATAAATGTAAGGCTGGGTGCGCAGGCTTATCCACTGATCAAGCCCGATAGCGACCGCCAGCATCAGAATAACGATGCCGGTAACGCCAGCTATAAGTCGCTTAATCATAGGTATCCCTGTTTATGATCGGATTGAAAACGGATCCAAGGCTACTTTACCTGTTTAGGGGACGCAATACGTCGCACTCTGTAACCACCGGCATCGCGGGTTTTTTCAGCACTTTTCAGGCAATTACTTTCGAATCTGCGTAACGGGCTGCAATTTAGACGAAAAATAAGACCAATGCACAAGGCATTGGTCTGGATCATGGTCAGTCAGCTTATGACCTAAACGCTATCAGAATGAAGTGCGTTTATAACTGCGATATTGCGGTGCCCAGAAGTTGTGTTCAATCGCTTTCGACAGCGTATCTTCCGATGTCACCATCGCCACACCCTGCAACTGCGCGGCTTTACCCACTTCCAGCGCGATGCATTTGGACACGCCCTGAATATCATCGACGTCCGGCAGCAGCGAGCCTTTACCTTCGGTTGCCAGCGGTGAACATTCGGCCAGCGTTCGGCTAGCGGCCATCAGCATACCGTCAGTCACGCGCGTTGCGCCTGAGGCAATGACACCCAGACCGATGCCCGGGAAGATAAAGGAGTTGTTGCACTGGGCGATAGGGTAAAGCGTGCCTTTATGGCTTACCGGCGCAAACGGGCTGCCGGTGGCGACGAGCGCCGCACCGTCCGTCCAGTTGAGGATATCGGCGGGTGTCGCTTCTACGCGTGATGTCGGGTTACTCAGCGGCATCACCACCGGACGTGCACAGTGTTTGTGCATTTCACGGATGATTTCTTCGGTGAACAGACCCGGCTGGCCGGAAACCCCGATAAGCACCGTCGGCTTGGCATGACGCACCACGTCCAGCAATGAAATGCTGTCGTTAGCCATGCCCCAGTTTGCCAGTGCGCTGCTTTTCTGCACCAGTTTGCTCTGGAAATCCAGCAGGTTAGGCAGTTTGTCGGTTAGCAGGCCGAAGCGGTCAACCATGAAGACTTTCGCACGGGCTTCTTCTTCACTCAGGCCTTCGGATTTCATCTGTGCAACAATTTGCTCTGCGATACCACACCCGGCAGAACCTGCACCGAGGAAGGCAACGGTCTGGTCACTCAGCTTACCGCCGGCGGCTTTGCTGGCAGCAATCAGGCTGCCCAGTGCCACGGACGCTGTGCCCTGAATATCATCGTTAAAGCAGCAAAGTTCGTCGCGGTAACGTTCGAGGATCGGCATGGCGTTCTTCTGCGCGAAATCTTCGAACTGCAACAGCACGTTCGGCCAGCGGATTTTTACCGCCTGAATGAACTGGTCGACAAAGGCTTCGTACTCTTCGCCGGTGATGCGCGGGTGACGCCAGCCCATGTACAGCGGATCGTTGAGCAGTTGCGGGTTGTTGGTGCCTGCATCCAGCACAACCGGCAGGGTATATGCCGGGCTGATGCCGCCGCACGCGGTATACAAAGACAATTTACCGATAGGAATGCCCATACCGCCGATACCCTGATCGCCCAGGCCCAGAATACGTTCGCCGTCAGTCACCACGACCACTTTGACGTGTTGTTTGGTGGCGTTTTGCAGCATGTCGTCGATGTGCGCGCGGTTCGGATAAGAGATAAACAGGCCACGGGCGCGGCGGTAGATATCAGAGAAATGCTCGCAGGCTTCGCCGACGGTCGGAGTATAAATCACCGGCATCATTTCGCTGAGATGGCTGTCGAGAAGGCGGTAAAACAGCGTCTCGTTAGTGTCCTGAATATTACGCAGATAGATATGTTTATCGATGTCAGTTTTGAAATTCTGGAACTGGCGGTAGGCGCGATCGGCCTGTTCTTCAATCGTTTCAACGGCTTCAGGCAACAGGCCGTGAAGGTTGAAATTGCTGCGCTCTTCTTCGGTAAAAGCGCTGCCTTTATTCAGTAACGGGAATTCTAACAGGATTGGGCCAGCGTGAGGGATGTACAGGGGACGTTTGCTTTCGTATTCAAGTTCCATCGTTTTACTCTTCCGGTGCTCAGAATGTTAATTTTTATAGTTTAGAGACGAAAGGGTAACAGAGAGGAAACGGGGAATTCAAATCAGACAATGTTATGTAACTAATGACTACAGGAACGTAGTCATTAGTGTTAGGTAGATCACGAAACCCGGTAGTTTCAGCAGTTCAGTGTGGTGACGTCTTCGCAGCCGATGGCTTTCAGCGTGGCGCGGGTGGCGTCATTTTGGGTGATCAATGCGCCTTCCTGTTCGACCAGCACGGCGCGACGGACTTTCAGGCAGTCTTCGCCGGACAGGTTCAGCAGGATTAATGCCGCCTGTAGCGGAGGCAGGCTTGGGTTGAAAGCGGCGTTTTCCGCGTAACGCCCGGCAAACTGTTTGCCGTTAAGCGTTTCCAGTGCCACGCCGCTGTGCGATTTGCTGTACGGTGCATGGCTCTGGTTGCAGGCATCCAGCGCATGCGCAGCCAGCGCATCGTGGGTTTTCAGCGTGTAACCGTGATCGACTTTATCCATCAGCAGCGTGGTGATATCCAGATCCTTCGGCCCGAACGAATGCGGCAGATAGTCGCCGAGCGTGGCGACATCGCGATCCGGCAGATGGATATCCAGCGCCGTGCCGCTGGTCAGTTCATTCATAAACTGACGGCAATGGCCGCAAGGCGTGTAATTGACGGTGATTGAGGCCAGACGCGTTTCGCCACGCAGCCAGGCGTGTGTGACCGCAGATTGTTCGGCATGAACGGTTTGCTGCATCGGCGCACCGGCAAATTCCATGTTGGCACCGAAATACAGATTACCGGAGATTCCGCGGGCAATTGCGCCCACGTTGAAATGCGAAATCGGCGTGACGGAACAGGCTGCTGCCAGCGGTAACAGGGCGAATGCCAGCGCGTCGTCATTCAATCCTGTCTCTTGTTTTATCTGTGCAACATCCGCCGCAGAGAACATTGCCGGAAAGTCGTCATGTCGCAGAAATGGCTCAAGCGCGGAGGATAAATTTTCAGTGAGTGCCGCAAAGGCGGTATGAAAACGTGCGTGCATAAACATTCGATCTCGACAGTGATTACGGTTGAACAGTGTAAAAGTCATTCCATGAATGTAGTGTGATGAATGTCACTTTTTCGATGTAATAAGTTCTGAGTCATTACATTTTTGAGAGATGTTACGCAGAACAGTCGCCTTTTTATTCCTTTCCCCAACATCATCCGAGTTGAATCCAGGTGGCAACTGAGTGAACCCCGGGAGCATACATCAGTATGTGACCGGGGTGAGTGACCCATCTGCCGGGAGCAGACTGGAACGCTGCTTTGAGCGGCTCCTTCAGGAGCGAGGCCCATGGATGGGCCGGGTAACGCGGCCAAGGCAGAGTCAGCTCGAAGGATGACGGGGAATCAGTGGGAAGGGAACCACTTGTCATTGATCTTCTGGAATTCGCCGTTGGCTTTAATACCTTCCAGCGCCGTATTCAGTTTCGCCAGCAGTTCCTTATTATCAGGACGCACTGCCATACCCACGCCGGTACCAAAGTATTGCGGATCTTTAATCAGTTCGCCGACTTCACCGAGATTCGGGTTGGATTTCAGCCAGCCATTCAGCACGGCGGTATCGCCCAACAGTCCGTCCAGACGACCACTTTTCAGATCCAGAATCGCATTCTGATAGCTGTCATACCCGACGGTGGTGATCTCAGGATGTTTTTCCATCAGGTATTTCTGGTGGGTAGTGCCGTTTTCAAGACCGACACGTTTGCCTTTCAGATCGGCGATGGAAGAGTATTTTCCTTTTGGCCCGATGATCATCGCGGTATTGGCGTAGTAAGGTCGGGTAAACGTGACCTGCTTGCTGCGCTCTTCGGTGATGTCCATGCCGGAAATAATCACATCGAAACGACGGAATTTAAGCGCCGGGATCAGACCGTCGAACGGCTGATTGGTAAAGGTGCAGGTTTCCTGCATCTGCTTACACAGCGCATTAGCCAGATCGATATCAAAACCGATAATCTGGTTATCAGCACCGATCGATTCAAACGGCGGATACGTAGCGGAAGTCCCGAAACGAAGGGTATCCGCAGCGGTGGCAGCAAAAGCAGTGGCAGACAAAAGGGCAGCGAGGATCAGCTTTTTCATGCAATACATTCCTGTTTAAAAAATGACATTCCCTTCACGGTACAGTTTACTGATTTTATTAATGTAATCGGGTAACTGGCAGGAAGTGAGACCGGTAATTAAATTGCCATCAAATGAATTTATATGCAATTAATTTGATTAAAAAATTATAAATCGGCGCGGGAACGGTTTTACAGGCACAAAAAAAGGGACGATTTCTCGTCCCTTCAGATATTTTCTGCTTAATCAGTTGCGGCGTTCAAATGCCAGCGCGCGGCGTTCAATCAGACGCATCATCAGGGTCAGCAATCCGTTGACGCACAGATAAACCACACCGGCTGCGCCGAAGACCATCACGTCATAAGTCCGGCCATACATCAGCTGGCTGTGGCCCATCACATCCATCAGCGTAATGGTGTAGGCCAGCGAGGTACTTTTAAAGACCAGCACCACTTCGTTGGAATACGACGACAGTGCGCGCTTAAACGCGTACGGCAGCAGAATGCGCAGGGTCTGCGGTTTGGACATGCCCAGTGCTTCGCAGGACTGCCACTGGCCGGAAGGAATAGCGCGAACCGCACCGGTAAAAAGCTGCGTGGTATACGCGGCACTGTTGAGCGCCAGCGCAAACATCGCACAAAGCCACGGCTGCGACAGCACTTCCCACAACCACGGGATTTCACGAATAGACGGAAACTGACCCGGCCCGTAATAAATCAGGAAGATTTGCACCAGCAGCGGCGTACCGGTAAACAGCGTGATATAGCCTTTCACAATCTGGCTGGCGACCGGCACTTTCAGCGTCAGAATCACGGTGAAAATCATCGCCAGCAGCAGCGCAACAATCAGCGCCGCCACGGTCAGTGTCAGGCTGGTGTGCAATCCTTTCAGGACTTCAGGTAGATATTCCCACATCAGGAAGCACTCCGTTCAAAGCGGGTGGTACGCAGTTCGATGCGCTTAATTACGAACTGGCTGAACAGGGTGACAATCAGATAAATGCAGGCCGCAATCACGTACCAGGTAAAAGGTTCTTGTGTCCGCGTGGCGATGCTTTTGGTTTGCAGCATCAAGTCATTCACGCTGATCAGCGACACCAGCGCGGTGTCTTTGAGCAGAACCAGCCACTGATTGCTCAGGCCCGGCAGCGCGTGACGCCACATTTGCGGCATGATCAGGCGGAAGAAAATCGCCGATTTTTTCATGCCCAGCACCTGACCGGATTCCCACTGGCCTTGAGGGACGGCTTTCAGCGCTCCTCGCAGTGTCTGCGAAGCATAAGCGGAATACAGCAGCGAAAGGGCGATGACACCACAGACAAACGGGCTGACTTCAAAGTTTTCGATGGGCAGCTTTATCGGCACTGAGAACAGGCCGAGGTTAAGGCTAAAGCCATCCGCGAGCACCATCAGCAATTGTGACGACCCGAAGTAGATGAACAGCACCACCAGAATTTCCGGCAGACCGCGCAGCACAGTGACCCACGCCGTACCGAGCCAGCTAAGTGGCTTCCACGGCGCAGATTCCCAAACTGCGAAGATCATCGCCAGAATCAGGCCGAGGACCAGCGCACAAACGGCAAGGCCGACGGTCATCCCGGCGGCGCTTGCTAAAGGTTGGAATTCAGTCATTGATAGGCAAACTTATTGCTGGAACCATTTTGAATACAGCGTCTTGTAAGTGCCGTCTGCTTTCACTTTTGCCAGAGCATCATTGAGTTTAGTCAGCAGTTCGGTGTTGTTCTGACGAACGGCAACACCCAGACCGGTACCGAAGTAAGTTGGATCAGTGATTTTGTCACCTACAGCGGCCAGATTTTTGTTCTGCTTCAGCCATTCGTTGACTACGGCGGTATCACCGAACACAGCGTCCAGACGACCATTTTTCAGATCCAGCACGGCATTTTGATAGCTGTCGTAAGGCACGGCAGTAATTTCCGGATGTTTATCCATCAGGAATTTCTGGTGAGTGGTGCCGTTTTGCATCCCGACGCGTTTGCCCTTCAGCGCCGCAACGTCAGCGAACTGGCCAGCGTGAGCGATGAAAATAGCGGAGTTATCATAGTAAGCGTTGGTGAAAGACACTTGTTTTTCACGTTCTGGCGTGATGTCCATACCGGAAATAACCGCATCAAAACGACGGAATTTCAGGCTTGGGATCAGACTGTCGAAGGCCTGGTTTGTGAATGTGCAGGTAGCCTGCATCTCTTTACACATGGCGTTGGCCAGATCGACATCGAAGCCCTGAATCTGATTGCTGGAGTCTACAAACTCAAACGGAGGATAAGACGCTTCCATCGCGAAACGGATGGTATCAGCAGCGCTGGCAGACAAACTGACGGTCGCCAGAACCGCGGCAATTACTAATTTTTTCATCGCTTACTCCGTAGAAAACATCAATCAATATGTTGATAGGAAACAGTTTTAGTGGGAAAGATAGCTCGCAAACTCTTTGGTTTTCGGCTGAGCGAAAATCGACGCGTCACCTTGTTCCACGATGCGGCCATTCTCCATGTACACCACGCGGCTGGCGGTTTTACGTGCCACTTCCACTTCGTGGGTCACAATCACCTGAGTAATCCCGGTGCCTGCCAGTTCGCGAATAATACTGACGATCTGGGCGGTAATTTCCGGGTCAAGCGCGGCGGTCGGTTCGTCAAACAACAAAACCTGAGGCTCCATCATCAGCGCACGGGCAATCGCCACACGCTGCTGCTGGCCACCGGAAAGGTGCAGCGGAAAACGATCGGCGTAATCGGTCAGGCGCAGACGGGTCAGCAATTTCTGGGCACGTTGCATCGCGACATCTTTTGTCAGACCCAGAACACGCATCGGGGCTTCCAGTAAGTTGTCGAGCACGGTGCGGTGCGGCCACAGATTGTATTGCTGGAAAACCATGCCGACGTTCTGACGCAGCTCGCGGATCGCTTTTTCATCCGGTTTGCGGGTGAAATCGAAGGTGTTACCGGCGATTTGCAGAGTGCCTGAACGGGGCATTTCCAGCAGGTTCAGAACACGTAACAGAGAGCTTTTACCTGCACCACTGGGACCCAGTAAAACGAGGGTTTCACCGGCAGGGCAGTCGAGCTGAATGTCAAAAAGCGCCTGATGCACGCCATAGAAGCAGTTGATGCTATTAAGTTGAATACTCATGCGCAAATAGTGAATAGCCATTGATGCCGCAGATGGTAACTTCCACAGCATAGTTATGCAACGATCACGGCTTAAAAATTATGTGTTGCCGCAGGAAGGCTAAAGTCTAGCACAACATATTGTTAACTATCTGTGACAGGGGTGTTGGTCAATGACGTTATTCATCACTGACCAACCGTTTTTGCGTGGTTTTTTTAGAAAGCCGGGCGCGTTACTGGTGTTCCAAAACCTGGCGTAATGTGCCGCTGGAAGCAAAATCAAGATTCGCCATGTAGCGGACATCATCGACTGTCCAGCATTTGCCTTCGCGCACCATTAACACTTCATCTTTCCAGCTCGTGGATGCGCCTTTGTCTTTCTCATGCGTGAAGGTTACGCGCAGAGGAATATTGCGGGCGTCGGTGTTTGGAATGGTCGATGCGCTGTCCACGGAGGCTGACGTCGGGCCATCAAACAGGCTGGAGAAAATGTCGCCATCGCCTGAACCTGCACCGGCTTTCTCATTTGGTGAGGCCGCGATATCGACTTTTGGCTGCGACTGCGCTTTAAGCAGCGCCGCGTAAAGTGCGGTGCTCAGATAAGGCCGGTAAGCGGCGAGCTGGCCGGAGTTCGGGATCCCGCTGCCGCCCTGTTTGATACGAAAATCATAGAATTGTTGGGCGACGCTGTCGGGGCCACCGTCGATACATGGCGCGCTGCGGCTACCAATATCCTTATAGGCAGGGTCGACCGTGGTACAGGCATTTAACATCAATACCAGAGGGATGGCGGCGACAAGAATTTTCTTTTTCATCGTATTCCTTACTGAAAGATTGAACGTTTTCACCATGACTTTCTTAATCCTACAGTATAAAACCGATTTGGCTTAATGCATGGCACAGAGAAATGATACGTTCAGGCGGGATACATCGTTTATGCTATCCGGGTGCTTTTCTCCGACATGTGGACGACAACTGATAAGGAATACTCATGCAAATTTCAACGACTCCGACCCTGGAAGGTTTTACCATCGCGGAATATTGCGGTGTGGTCACAGGCGAAGCGATTTTAGGTGCGAACATTTTTCGTGATTTCTTCGCAGGCGTACGCGATATCGTCGGTGGCCGTTCCGGCGCGTATGAAAAAGAACTGCGTAAAGCGCGTGAGATTGCCTTTCGCGAGCTGGAAGAACAGGCGAAAGAACGCGGTGCTAACGCCGTGGTCGGCATTGATATCGATTATGAAACCGTGGGCAAAGACAGCAGCATGCTGATGGTGAGCGTCTCCGGTACGGCTGTTATTGTGCATCGCAAATGACGCGTTCGGGCATCAGAAGCGGCGTCATTGCTGCGCTTTTTCTGGCCCTGACGGGCTGTCAGAGCAGTGATCAGGCGAAAAATTTACCTTACCGGCTGGAAACCACGCGGCAGGCGCAGGGCATGGATCAGCGGGTGCGCTTTCTGGTCATCCACTACACGGCTGAAGATTTCCACAACGCATTAAATACGCTTACCGATGAACACGTCAGTGCGCATTACCTGATCCCGGCGCAACCGCCGCTTGAAAACGGCAAACCGGTCGCGTGGCAACTGGTGCCGGAAAACATGCGTGCCTGGCATGCGGGAGCCAGCGGCTGGCGCGGACGCACCAATCTGAACGATACGTCCATCGGTATTGAGCTGGAAAACAAAGGCTACAGCACGACGCTGCTGGGAAAAAAATTCTATCCGTTCCCGCCCGCGCAAATCGATTTGCTGGCTGAACTGAGCAAAGGCATTGTCGCGCGCTATCAGATTGAGCCGCGTAATGTGGTCGCTCACAGCGATATCGCACCGCAGCGTAAAGACGATCCGGGGCCTTTATTCCCGTGGCAACAGATGGCGGAGCGGGGGATTGGTGCCTGGCCGGATGCGGCGCGGGTCAGCCATTTTCTGGCGGGCAGAAATCCGCAGCAGCCGGTAGATCAGGCGCATCTTCTGAATTTGCTGAAACAGTACGGTTATACCGTGACGGAAAACATGACGCCTGAGCAGGCGCGCCGTGTGATTTCGGCGTTCCAGATGCATTTCAGGCAGAGTGATTATCGCGGGAATGCGGATGCGCAGTCAGAAGCCATTGTTCTGGCGCTGTTGCAGCAATTCCCGGATTCGAATAACTGAGTAAGCGGCTGACCCGGCGGTCAGTCGCGTTTCGGGCCGATGCCGTGCAGGCCCTGAAGTTTACCGTGGTCGCGCAGCCAGGTGGCGGTGCGGATAATTCCCTGATCCAGCGAAATCACCGGCACATATCCCAGCTCTTTCTGTGCGCGCTGTGTGTCGAGCGTGAGATCGAAATTCAGTTTCGCGACGCTGTAATGTGTCAGCACCGGTTCTTTGTGTGAGCTTTTGCTGATCCGCTCCATGCCGCGCGCCATCATATCCAGCAGCGGATAAGGCACGGAGCGGATGCGGTATTTGATGTCCAGACTTTCCATCAGCTGTTTCACCATGGTGCGCAGCGGGCGTGGTTGCTGATTGGTGATGTTAAACGCGCGCCCGGATTCTGTAGATTCGGACTGCGTCGCCAGCCACATCGCGTGAACCGCGTTTTCCACGTAGGTCATGTCGACCAGCGCTTCGCCACCGCGTGGCAACATCAGCGTGCCGCCGTATTTCAGCATTTGCAGCAGACGGGGCAGCAACACGTTATCGTGCGGCCCGAACAAACCCTGCGGGCGTAAAATGGTGAAATGCGTTTGCGGGTTGGACATCGCCAGCGTGTGGATCACCTGTTCACCGGCGGCTTTGCTTCGGGCGAAGGAGTTGGCGAAACGGTGAGGGCGGAAGTCTTCCGGAATGTCGCGGTGATGATGGAAATCGAAATAAATCGCCGGTGACGAAATATGCACGAAATTTTCCACGCCGTACGCTGTAGACCATTCACCCAAACGACGCGTCGCGCGGACGTTCGCCAGTTCAAATTCCTGTTCGCTGCCCCACGGCGACATCAGCCCGGAACAGTGCCATACGGTATCGACATCGGCGAGCAAGGCTTTGGCCTGTGCCGATACCAGCGTGGTGAGATCGGCATGAATGAATTCCGCGCCCATTTTTTGCAAAAGTGAACCCATGGCGGCATTGCGACCCGTCGCCCGGACTTTAATCCCTTTATTTCGCAAAAACTCGACCGCATTGCGCCCTAAACCGCTGCTAGCGCCGGTAACCAAAACTCTCATAACTACTCTTCATCCTTCACGTTGCAGCGGTGTTCGCTGCTCTCATTCACCCGAATCACTGACTCCAGTCAGCTCATCGGGATTCATTCGTTTGCTGCCTTGCTGCAACCCGAATGATTTTGAGTACATCCCAATGAGTGAAATTACTGAGGCTGGGGCGCCTCTCAGCAATAAGCGCGCCATTCTTTCGTGAAATTGTGCGGGTTGCAATGGGAAAGGGGGGCAGCAATGTCTGAAACTGTGCGATTGCGCTTTAAATAAACCCTTTCAGCTTCCGCAGCGGTCTTTCTGACGGGCCAGACTGGCGATGCGTTTCGCCATGCCTCGAAAAATAAACTGATGAGCGGGCATCATACTGAACCAGTAGAGCAAACCGCTGAACCCGGCCGGATGCCACCACGCGCGAACGTCCAGACTGCGGCTTTCGCCGTGATCGGTGATCGTGAACGTCAGCCGCCCGAGCCCCGGCGCTTTCATCCCGAATAACAGCGCCAGTTCGCGCTGGGGTTTCAGGCTGATCACTTTCCATCCGTCAATTTTATCGCCGATTTTCAGCGCATCCCGGTCAGGGCGTCCATACTGCACGCCACCGCCGAGCAGATCGTCGATGCGTGCCCGCGTCTTCCATAATCCGTTAGCGTAAAAATAGCCTTCCGCGCCACCGAGTTTCTGCACCACTTTCCACAGAGATGCTTTTGATGCCGACGTTTCCAGCGTAAAGCCTGCCTGTTTCGGGTAGTAACCGTAGCCTGGCCGCCAGCGCGCACGTGCGTCCGGGTCATAGCCCCAGTCGGGCGAATCCATGACCTGCTGTTGTTCCTTTTTCAGCGTACGGCGAATCGCCTCATCAATCGAAATCAGCTCCTGCGGGATCAGCGCCTGAAGCGCATCACTGTCGGCGGGCAGATCGTGGTTCAGCCCCTGAATCAGCGCTTTAGCGAGCGATGTGGGCACTGAGGTAATGAGGCTGAGGAAATACACCGAAACAAAAGAGGTCGGCAGCGGAACGGGGATCAGCCAGCGACGTTTCCCGCTCAGGGCAATAAAGCGCTCGAACAGCGTCTGATAGCTAATGTACTCCGGCCCGGCGGCGTCAAAAATACGGTTTCCGCTGGCAGGTAAAGTCACCAGACCCTGCAAATAATTCAGCAGATTTTCCAGCGCCACCGGCGAGGATTTCGAGCGAACCCACTTCGGCGGCGTGAGAACGGGCAGGTTGTACACCATGTCGCGCATGACTTCGAACGCCGCTGAACCTGCGCCGATCACAATGCCGGTACGCAGTTCGGTGACCGGAATATTGCTCATCCGCAGCAAATCACCGGTCAGTTTACGCGCCTGCAAATGGGGGGAATGGTTGCCTTCCGGCTGCATGGAACCGAGATAAACAATGTGTCTGATGGAGGAGTCGCGCAGCGCCAGCAAGGTGTGCTGCGCGGCCTGGCGCTCTTTTTCCAGCAGGTCGTCATCTTCTGACATCGCGTGAACCAGATACACCAGCACGTCGGCACCTTCGAAGGCGCGGGCCAGCGTTTTACTCTGGTAGACATCCGCAAAACAGCAACGGACGTGAGGCCATTTTTGTTGTTGCAGCCATTCGATGCGCCGCGCAGCCGCAGTGACCTGAAAACCGTGCTGGCTCAGGTGGGCAGTCAGATGTTGTCCGATATATCCGCTGGCGCCGAGGACGACAATTCTTGGCATAATCCGTTTGCTCTGAGTGTAGGGGAAATCCTGAAAATACGGCGGCAGCCGGAGGGCTTGCCGCCGCAGACAGGTTGACTGTCAGGCGTGCTGGTGCAGGAATTCCTGCCACAGGGCGACGACTTTTTGCAGGTCATCACGGCTGATGTTGATGTGAGTCAGCACGCGGGTCAGCGGTCCGGCGCTGATGATGACACCGCGCTCACGCATCCACGGGCCCATTTTTTCGGCCAGTTCTGCGCTCTGTTTGATGTACAGAACGTTGGTCTGCGGGCCGGGCTCAGCGATTTCTACGCCGATATTGCTCAGCTGTTCAGCCAGCCATTGCGCGTTGTCATGGTCATCTTTCAGACGCGCTACGTTGTTTTCCAGCGCATAAATGGCCGCTGCGGCCAGAATACCGGACTGGCGCATCCCGCCGCCGGTCATCTTGCGCCAGCGGTTCGCACGATGGATGTACTCTTTGCTGCCGACCAGCAGGGAACCAATGGGTGCGCCCAGACCTTTTGACAGGCAAATGGTCAGGGTGTCGCAATATTGGGTGATTTCGCTCAGCTCAACGTTCAGCGCTACTGCGGCATTCATGATGCGCGCGCCATCAATGTGCAGCGCCAGCCCTTTTTCGCGGGTAAACGCGTAAGCTTTTTGCAGATAATCGAGCGGAAGCACTTTGCCGCTGTGCGTATTTTCCAGGCTCAGAAGACGGGTGCGGGCAAAGTGAATGTCATCGGGTTTGATGGCAGCGGCGACTTTATCCAGCGGAATGGAACCGTCGGCGGCCATATCTAGCGGCTGCGGCTGAATGCTGCCGAGAACGGCGGCACCGCCGGCTTCATACATATAGTTGTGGGCTTTCTGGCCGACAATATATTCTTCTCCGCGCTGACAGTGCGTCAGCAGGGCAACCAGATTGGCCTGTGTGCCGGTCGGTAAAAACAGCGCGGCTTCTTTGCCACACAGTTTCGCGGCCAGGTCCTGCAAAGCATTTACCGTTGGGTCATCGCCGTAGACATCATCGCCGACTTCAGCGCTGGCCATCGCCTGACGCATAGCTTCGCTGGGGCGGGTTACAGTATCACTGCGTAAATCGATCAACGTAATAATCCTTCTACCAGGTGAATGTTAAGTGGAGGAAAAAGCGGGCAACCTGTGCCCGCCTGACTCTCCACTATATCCCTGTCGGGGTTACCGCAGCCAGTTGGTTTTTGCCAGTTCGATGACTTCGTCACCCCGGCCGCTGATCACCGCCCGCAGCATGTAGAGGCTGAAGCCTTTTGCCTGCTCAAATTTAATCTGCGGCGGCATCGCCAGTTCTTCGGTGGCGGTGATGACATCCACCAGCACCGGCCCCTGATAAGCAAACGCGTCCTGCAATGCCGCGTCCACGTCGGAAGCTTTTTCCACGCGGATCCCTTTGATCCCTGCCGCTTCGGCAATGGCCGCAAAATCCGGGTTCTTCAGCTCGGTGCCGTCGGTCAGATAACCGCCGGCTTTCATCTCCATCGCCACAAACCCCAGCACGCTGTTGTTGAATATGACAATTTTCACCGGCAGTTTTTGCTGCGCCAGCGTCAGGAAATCGCCCATCAGCATGGCAAAACCGCCGTCTCCGCACAGCGCCACCACCTGACGCGTGCGGTCAATCGCCTGCGCCCCGATGGCCTGCGGCATGGCGTTGGCCATCGAGCCGTGGTTAAACGAACCGAGCAGACGGCGCTGGCCGTTCATTTGCAGGTATCGGCACGCCCAGACGGTAGGCGTGCCGACGTCGCAGGTAAAGATGGCGTTGGCATCGGCGAAACGGCTGATTTGCTGTGCCAGATATTGCGGATGGATCGCCTGTTTGTCGTTCGGCGTTGCCAGCGCATCGAGATCTTTGCGTGCTTCTTCATAATGCTTCAGGGCTTTGTCGAGGAACTTACGCCCGGTTTTCACCTGCAATTGCGGCAGAACGGCGGTCAGGGTGGATTTGATATCACCGACCAGCGCCATATCAACGTGGCAGTGCGCGCCGATACTGCCCGGATTGATATCTATCTGAATGATTTTTGCGTCCGTCGGATAAAACGCGCGGTACGGGAATTGCGTGCCGAGCAGGATCAGCGTGTCGGCATTCATCATGGCGTGGAAACCGGAGGAAAAACCGATCAGCCCGGTCATCCCGACGCTGTACGGATTATCCCATTCAATATGTTCTTTGCCGCGCAGGGCATGGACTACCGGCGCTTTCAGGGTTTCCGCCAGCTTGATCACTTCGTCGTGTGCACCGGCACAACCGCTGCCGCACATCAGGGTGATGTTGGTCGCCCCATTGAGCAGTTCGGCCAGCTTATCCAGTTCGGTCTGCTGAGGCTGTACTTTCGGCAACTGCGGCGGATACCAGCTGACTTTGGCGTCTTCCGGTGCCGGTTTCAGCGCAACGTCGCCGGGCAAAACAATCACGGAAACGCCGCGGTTCAGGATCGCCTTGCGCATGGCGATCGCCAGCACCTGCGGGAGCTGTTCCGGATTGGTGACTAATTCACAATAGTGGCTGCATTCGCGGAATAATTCGGTCGGATGGGTTTCCTGAAAATAGCCGCTGCCGATTTCGCTGGAGGGAATATGCGCCGCGATGGCGAGCACCGGGACGTGGTTGCGATGGCAGTCGAACAGGCCGTTGATCAGATGTAAGTTGCCGGGGCCGCAGGAACCGGCGCAAACCGCCAGTTCACCGGTGATTTGTGCTTCGGCACCGGCGGCAAAGGCGGCGACTTCTTCATGACGCGTGCCGAGCCATTCGATGGTGCCCATGCGGTTCAGGCTGTCGCTCAGCCCGTTAAGCGAATCGCCGGTTACGCCCCAGATTCGTTTTACGCCTGCTGCTTCAAGAGTTTTCGCCAGATATGACGCTACACTTTGTTTCATCAACTGATTCCCTCCGGTGTGCCCGTGCTCTTCGTTATGCACGAAGTCTTCGGGCGGGTTTTAAATAAGTGGATTAAGCATAGTCCACTGATTACATCCATGAATGCACAGCCTTAAACCATACAAAATTACGCGGGGAGGGAAGGTGAAGTTTTGTAAATCTGCCCGCGCAGACTGTAAAAAGTCATGAGCGGGCAGTGGGAGGCGCGGGGATCAGGCGAGCGTGACGTCGCCCTGAAGCTGACAGCTGCACGCCAGAACGTAGCCCTGCGCGACTTCCTCGTCGGTGAGCGTCATGCGGCTGGTGGTCGTGTAGTCACCGGACAGCACGCGGGTTTTGCAACTGCCGCAAACGCCCGCGCGGCAGGCCGCCATGACCGGCAGTTTATACTGTTCCATGGCGGCCAGCAGCGTTGAACCGACCGGTACGCGGAAATTTGCAAGCGGCGTCAGGCGGGTCAGCGTCAGTTGCTGGTCTGCGGAAACAACCACTTCTGTGGCCTGGAACTGTTCCTTAACGATGTTTTGTGGCGGAACACCCAGCTCGGCTGCCCATTTCCCGGCCAGTTCCATATAAGGCGCGGGCCCGCAAATCATCACCCGGCGCGCAGTGATATCCGCCACCTGGCTTTGCAGTGAGTCCTGACTGAGACGCCCTGCAATCTGGCCCGGTGCCGCGTCATTTTCAGCCAGAATGGTCAGACGAAGTTGCGGATATTGCGCCGCCATACGCTGCCATTCTTGCGCAAAAATGACGTCCTGCGGGCTGCGGACGCTGTAAAACACCTGCACGCTTTGTGCCGGAGAATGCGCCAGAACACGGCGTGCGATGGACATTACCGGCGTTACGCCGCAACCGGCGGCCAGCAGTAATAAAGGCTGCGGTGTTTCACAGGTGAATTCGCCCTGAGCGTCCGAAAGCCACAGGTAATCGCCCGGTTTAACCTGTTGCGTCAGCCACCCGGAGCCTTCACCGCCGTCAATCCGGCGCACCGTCAGCTGGATAAACCGGCTCAGGCCCGGCGTGGAAGAGAGCGTATACGCGCGCTGTATGTCACCGCTCTGGCCGATATTCACCAGCGCAAACTGACCCGGCTGATACGGATAAACGTCGTGACTAATCAGCGACAACGTCCAGACATCGGGCGTTTCCTGCGTAACGGAATACACCTGCATGCGGTTCTGGCACAGCGCTGTCGGCTGGTCAGGATATAAAGGAAAGTTCATCTCAGATTTACTCCGCCAGCATGGTTTTCAGATCCTGCTCAACCGACGTAATCGAACGCAGGCCGAACTGTTCGTTGAGCACCGCCAGCAGATTGTCGGTCAGGAAGGCCGGAGCCGTCGGTCCGGTGGCGATGTTTTTCACGCCCAGTGACAACAACGTCAGCAGGATCACAATCGCTTTCTGCTCGAACCATGAAAGCACCAGACTCAGCGGCAAATCATTCACGCCACAACCGAGTTTTTCGGCCAGATTGACCGCCAGAATAATCGCGGAGTAAGCGTCGTTACACTGACCGACGTCCAGCAGACGCGGCAGGCCTTCAATTGTGCCGAAGTCCAGTTTGTTGAAGCGGTATTTCCCGCAGGCCAGCGTCATGATCGCGCAGTCTTGCGGCACGCTGCGCGCCAGATCGGTGAAGTAACTGCGTTCGCCGCGGCTGCCGTCACAACCGCCGATCAGGAAGATATGGCGCAATTTTTTGGCGGCAACTAAATCAATCACGGTATCGGCCGCACTGAGCAGCGTCTGGCGACCAAAGCCGACGGTAATTTCCTGTTCGATTTCGCTGTAAGGGAAACCGGCCAGTTGCAACGCCTGGCTGATCACCGGCGCGAAATCCTCGCCTTCCAGATGCTGTACGCCCGGCCAGCCAACGATGCTGCGGGTCCAGATACGGTCGCCGTAGTTGCCGACGTTAGGGTCAATAATACAGTTGGAGGTCATCACCACCGGGCCGGGGAATTTGGCAAACTCAACCTGCTGATTCTGCCAGCCGCTGCCGTAGTTACCGGCCAGATGCGGGAATTTTTTCAGTTCCGGATAACCGTGCGCAGGCAACATTTCGCCGTGGGTATAAATATTGATGCCGGTGCCGGCGGTCTGTTCGAGCAGCATCTGCAAATCTTTCAGGTCATGGCCTGAAATCAGAATCGCTTTCCCTGCCAGCGGGCGCACATTGACGGACGTCGGGCGCGGATGGCCGTAAGCGTCCGTTTCGCCTTTATCAAGTATCGCCATCACGCCGAAGTTCATTTTGCCGATCGCCATCGCGTTTTCGAGCAGCACGCCCATGTCGGAAGGTTGCGTACCGAGCCACGCCATCAGACGGTGATATTCGGCATAAATCGCGGTATCCGACTGGCCGAGTACGTGCGCGTGTTCCATGTAGGCCGCCGCACCTTTCAGGCCGTACAGGCACAGCATGCGCAGCCCGTGAATGTCATCGCCGATCTGCGCTTTGTCGCCGTTAAGCGCAAATTGCTGAGCCTGTTGTTGCAGATCATTCAGGTTATCGCTGACCAGTTCCAGTACCGCCAGCGGGTGATCCACGGTGATTTCCGGATCCATCAGACGACAGCGAACCGCCAGCGCTTCACGGTGAATAATCGCTTCACGCGCGTAGCCGACGATACGGTCAGAATCGAAGTTGACGTTGGTCAGCGTGGAGAAAAAGGCCCGTGGCGCGAAGCTGTCAATGTCTTCATCGACAATGCCGTAACCGCGCGCCGCCAGCGCCCAGGCCGATAAGCCCTGTAAAACGGCGACCAGCAAGTCCTGCAAATCGGAAGTTTCAGCGGTTTTACCACACATACCCTGCGCATAAGCGCAGCCATTGCCCGCCGGGGTACGGACTGTTTGTTCACATTGCACACAAAACATCATGAGGTCCTTTTATAAAGTTGCATTTTAAATGCTTGTTTTAATGCAAGCCTAAGACCGGCGGTAAAAGAAATGAAGGAGTTTTTAAGACAAAGTGGGGGGAAGTTGATTTAAAGCAATTTTTGCAGGGGTATTTCCCGCTGTCAGAAAACAGCGGGAAGGGCAGACATCAGGCGGAGAAAAAGGCCATCAGCACCGGTGCGATCAGGCTTAACACAAAACCGTGAACCACAGCGGGCGGCACCATATCCAGCCCGCCGCTGCGTTGTAAAACCGGCAGGGTGAAATCCATCGACGTTGCGCCGCACAGGCCCAGCGCGGTCGAACGGCTGCTGCGGACCAGCGTCGGGATCAGCATGATGGCGCAAAGCTCACGCGCCAGATCGTTGAAGAACGCGGCGCTGCCAATCACCGGCCCGAACGAATCCGTCAGAACGATACCGGAAAGGGAATACCAGCCGTAACCTGAGGCCAGCGCCAGACCGGTTTTCAGCGGCAAACCGAGCAGCAGGGCGGCAATTGCACCGCCGATTAACGCACTGACTGCCACCACGAGCGCGACCATCATGCCGCGGCGATTGAGGATAATCTGGCGCAGCGTCATGCTGCTGTTGCGCAGTTGCAACCCCACCAGCGCCAGCAGGAATAACAGGGCGATTTCACTGGCCTGCGAAGCGAAGGTCAGCCAGTGCCATTGCGTCAGGCCGAGTGCAAAACCGACGATGACGACGCCGCAAAGTTTCAGGGATTCCAGCGCCATGTGGACGCGTGAAGGCAGCTTTTCCTGCTTGTGCTGGGTTTTCCATGGACGGCGGCGTTCGAGCAACCATAACGCGGCGTAGTTCATCACGAAAATGCACAGGAAGCAGACGGCGGCATATTTGAAAATCAGTAATAAATTCGCGCTGAGATTGTCGAGGAAAGCCAGACTGATGCCCATAATGAAAAGAATGACGTACACCATCCAGCTCAGCAATTGGTTAACCAGATGCAGCAGGGACCGGTTTTTGAGCGGAATGAGATAACCGACAATCAGCGGCAAAAGAATAATTAACAGCCCGGAATACATAATGCAAAAATCCCTGAAAAGTGAGGTTCCATGAACGGAGCGCGACACAGAAAATGCCGCCCGACACGCTAACGAAAAGTAACCAGACTGTAAAGCGGCTTCCGCACGCAGTGCGCGTTCTGCGGGCTTGACCTGAACCCTTTTTTAACGCCATGCTCAGGGAAGCACTGAGCGCACAGGAGGCGTCTGATGTATCTGGAACATATTGATATTGTCGGTTTTCGGGGTATTAACCGGCTGTCTTTGACACTGACTCAGCCCGTGCAACGCGGCGCTTCAATTACCGGTTCTGCCAGTCAGGGACAGGCAGAATCCTTCCTGACCAATACGGTTCTGATTGGTGAAAACGCCTGGGGTAAATCCAGCCTGCTCGACGCCCTCACACTGCTGCTTTCACCTGAACCCAAACTTTACTGCTTCAAAGAGGAAGATTTCTACTTTCCCGCCGGGGAACAGGAATCCAAATCACAGTATCTGCACGTCGTGTTTACGTTTTGTGAAAACCAGGCAGGGCACCATACGTCACCGCGATTTAATCCGTTATCCCCTTTATGGGTGAAATGTGCCGACAAGCTGAACCGGATTTATTACCGGCTGGAAGGCGAACTGGACGATGACGGCAGCGTGATGACCTTGCGCAGTTTTCTGTCGTCAAACGGTCAGCCGTTAAATCTGACAACGATCGACCCGCTGGCGCAGGCGCTGATCCGTCTCAATCCGGTACTGCGTTTACGCGATGCACGCTTTATCCGCCGTCTGCGCAGCGAAACGCTGGCACCTCGATTGGCGGTGAATAATGAAGAACTGGCGAAACAGCTCGATGAACTGACGCGCGGACTTGTGCATAACCCGCAAACGCTGACCAACAGCGAACTGCGCAGCGGGCTGTCGGCGATGCAGCAGTTACTGGAGCACTATTTTGCCGAGCAGGGCACATCAAACAGCATGCCGTGGCAGCAAAAACGGCATGGCCGCGCCGAGAGCCGCCGGGCGTGGCGCTCGCTGGATAACATCAACCGCATGATTGCAGAGCCGAACAGCCGCAGCATGCGCGTGATGCTGCTGGGAATGTTTTCCACGTTATTGCAGGCGAAGGGTTCCGTGGTGTTGCATCCGGACGCACGACCTTTATTGCTGATTGAAGACCCCGAAACCCGTCTGCATCCGATCATGTTGTCGGTGGCGTGGGGATTGCTGGATCAACTGCCGTTGCAACGGATCACGACAACTAATTCGGGCGATTTGCTTTCCCTGGTGCCGGTTGAGCAGATTTGCAGGCTGGTGCGTGAATCCGGGCGCGTCGCGGCTTACGGTATCGGGCCGGAAGGGCTGAGCATGGAGGACAGCCGCCGGATTGCTTTCCATATCCGCTTTAACCGGCCTTCGTCTTTGTTTGCGCGCTGCTGGCTGCTGGTGGAAGGCGAAACGGAAGTGTGGCTGCTCAATCAGCTGGCGCGTCAGTGCGGTTACCATTTCGAATCTGAAGGCATCAAGGTTATTGAGTTTGCGCAGTGCGGCCTGAAGCCTTTGCTGCGTTTCGCCCGGCAGATGGGCATCGAGTGGCATGCGCTGGTCGACGGCGACGAAGCCGGACGCAAATACGCGGCGACGGTCATTGCTAACGTGGAAAATCACGACGATACGCTGCGTTACCGCCTGACGGCGTTACCGGCGCAGGACATCGAGTATTTTCTGTATCGCGAGGGGTTTGAAGATGTGTATCGCAAGAATTCGGCGATAGCGGCGAATGTGCCGATGGCGCCGCGACGAATTATCGATAAAGCGATTCACCGCAGCTCGAAGCCGGATCTGGCCATTGATGTGGCGATGGCGGCGTCTTTGCGGGGAACCGCGTCGATACCTCCGCTGCTGCGGCAAATGTTTTCCCGCGTGGCCTGGCTGGCGCGCGGCAGGGCGGATTAAGCCGCCCGTGCTTCCTGTTTCCCGACCGGATTACCGTGTCCGCGGGTGAAGGTCTGGCGGATCTGGCTTTCAAGATCATCGAGCAACTGATAGCGACGGCGGTATTCGGAGCGACGTTTACTGGCGATTTCTTCCAGCGGCCGGTGGGCAATCTGGCGCGGCAGATGGAAATATCCGTCTTCGCCCGGTTTTGCCTCCATCGTTTCCCAGAAGCTGTCGTAATCGGCAAATA
The DNA here is from genome assembly GCF_019049615.1 of Rahnella sp. BCC 1045. Classification (NCBI taxonomy): domain Bacteria; kingdom Pseudomonadati; phylum Pseudomonadota; class Gammaproteobacteria; order Enterobacterales; family Yersiniaceae; genus Rahnella; species Rahnella sp. BCC 1045. The sequence goes on from NZ_JAFMOZ010000123.1 coordinate 78,931, forward strand.
CCATGCCTTTGCGTTTTTTATAGCGCGGATTTTCATAAATGTGCGTGCGGTTGCCGACCGCCACAATCTGCGTCATGCCGGTGACATCCGCGAGCGTCGTCAGTGCTTCAATCACCAGACGCTTTGGAAATAACCCGTGGCAGGCTTTGGTCGCGCGCTGAATTTCCTGATGGTCCACATTCGCCTTCGGTCCCTGCAATGCGCCAATAAACAGCGTCGGTTTCCCCTGATATTCAATAAATGAAAACGTCACGATGGCAATGGAAACACCTTCGGCATTATGGAATGTCAGCGTGGCTTCGCCTTCTTTATCCAGGCGCGCGATAGCGTTGAAGGTGATGGCATAACGCTGCTCTTCTTTGCCGGTCAGCGTGGCGATCGCCATCTCTTTTTTGCTGAGATAACCGTGATTAATCGCATCCGGCAGGCAGTGGCCGATCATGTCGTAGTGATCGGTAATGCGCTTCATCGCCTGTTCCGGCGTGATATTGGCGGTCTGATAAATACGGTGCAATTTGCACGGCAGGCTAGGCATTGCCGCCAGAATTTCATCGCGCTGCGAATGATGCGCGAGATAATCGAGCATTGCGAATGTCCGGCGCGGATGCAGCAGCGCACGGTACAGGAATTTGAACCGGTATCGCGGCAATTTCCATGACGGACCCGGCACCGTGCGGCAAAAGAGTAACGCCGTCATCAACTGAAGGCCGGAAAGCGGAGCCTTTTCTGCGGAAGGGTAGCTGAAAGTGGTCATGGGATTACCTGTCAAAGTGAACCGGATATCGGTAACGGTTATTTCAACAGGGAGCGAATAAACAGGTGCGCAACGGGGCAAATTATGGAGAAATTGAACGTGATTTGTTGAGATTGTGTTTAGACTTAATTTGTTTTATGTCCTGTCTTAGCAATCGGTGTTTAAAAAATGACCTTTTTTTTGCATGCAGGGCTTGAAGCCAGAAGCATTCTCCCCCATAAATAAAAATGCCAGTCAGAGAGTGACCGGCATTTGATTTGTTAATGAACACACGCTGAGCGTGATTCGAGTCTGTGTGCTGAACTGGTCAGGCGACCGCTTCGCTTTCCACCGGAACAATGAGGCTGGCATGATTCCCCTTTGGGCCTTCATGAACGTCAAAATTGACCTGCTGTCCGGCCTTGAGTGTCCGGTAACCCTCCATCTGGATTGTGGAGTAGTGAGCGAAGATGTCTTCACCGCCATTTTGCGGGCAAATGAAGCCAAAGCCTTTAGCATTATTGAACCATTTAACAGTACCCGTCTGCATGCTGCTACATCCCTCTCATGACTAGTCTGGTAGTAAATAGATAAAGCCAGTTGAGTGAGCACGAAGGCCAGAACGCAGCAGATAAACACCTGTTCAGGCCTGTTTACTATCCGTTCAGCTCACGAATTTACACTCTAGTGGAATAGAGTTGGACGTCAAGGAAACGGCATTTGTCCCAAGGGAGCAGATAACCAAACTTTGAAGCAGGTAACGCTATTGACATATTTTGTTAAAATTTCGGTAGCGGAGTCGGGTGCAGGGAAGACATTTTGTGCAGCGGCAAGGTGAAGCCAGAAATGGTAAAATACCGTAATTACAACATGAGACTCCGCAGAAAGTCTTTATGTCGGTGTATTTGGCTTCCAATACGATCTTCACAGGTGATGAACAGGCAATGGGCAATAATCAAGACTGGCTAAACTTTGAACATTTGACGGCGAATAAACAAAAGGATGAGGTAAAACCGCCATCTATGTATAAAGTTATATTAAACAACGACGATTACACTCCAATGGAATTTGTGATTGACGTTCTGCAAAAGTTCTTTTCTTATGATATTGAACGTGCAACGCAACTGATGCTCCAGGTGCACTATAGAGGTAAAGCGGTCTGCGGTGTATATACCGCAGAAGTCGCGGAAACCAAAGTCGCACATGTGAATGAGTACGCCAAGGAGAATGAGCATCCGTTGCTGTGTACGCTGGAAAAAGCCTGATTAAGGCAATCTATTTGGGAGGTGCCTATGCTCAATCAAGAACTTGAACTCAGTCTCAACATGGCTTTCGCAAGAGCCCGTGAGCACCGGCATGAGTTTATGACCGTGGAGCACCTGTTGCTGGCGTTGCTCAGCAACCCTGCTGCCCGTGAAGCGCTTGAAGCTTGTACAGTAGATCTCGTGGCCTTGCGCCAGGAGCTGGAAGCCTTCATCGAGCAAACCACACCCACCTTACCTGCCAGTGAAGAGGAACGTGATACCCAGCCAACGCTGAGTTTCCAGCGCGTTCTGCAACGTGCGGTTTTCCACGTCCAATCTTCCGGTCGCAGCGAAGTGTCTGGCGCCAATGTTCTGGTCGCGATTTTCAGCGAGCAGGAATCACAGGCCGCCTACCTTCTGCGCAAACATGATGTCAGCCGCCTTGATGTGGTGAACTTTATTTCGCACGGTACCCGTAAAGATGAAACGGGCGGCCAGGCGCAAAACAATGCGGAAAACCCAGTTAACGAAGAGCAGTCGGCGGGGGAAGATCGTATGGAGAACTTCACCACTAATCTTAACCAGTTGGCGCGCGTAGGTGGCATCGATCCGCTGATTGGACGTGATAAAGAACTTGAGCGCGCGATTCAGGTGCTCTGCCGTCGCCGTAAAAACAACCCGCTGCTGGTGGGCGAGTCCGGTGTTGGTAAAACTGCCATTGCCGAAGGTCTGGCATGGAGAATCGAGCAGGGCGATGTGCCGGAAGTGATGGCCGACTGCACGCTCTATTCGCTGGATATCGGTTCCTTGCTGGCGGGCACTAAATACCGCGGTGATTTCGAAAAACGTTTCAAATCTCTGCTGAAACAGCTCGAGCAGGATAAAAACAGCATTCTGTTTATTGATGAAATCCACACCATCATCGGTGCCGGTGCGGCGTCGGGTGGTCAGGTGGATGCGGCTAACCTGATTAAACCGTTGCTGTCGAGCGGTAAAATCAGAGTGATCGGCTCAACGACGTATCAGGAATTCAGCAATATCTTTGAGAAAGACCGTGCTCTGGCACGTCGCTTCCAGAAAATTGATATTACTGAGCCAAGTGTTGAAGAGACCGTTCAGATTATCAATGGCCTGAAAACTAAATACGAAGCGCATCACGACGTGCGTTATACCGCGAAAGCGGTGCGTGCAGCGGTTGAGTTGTCGGTTAAGTATATCAATGACCGTCACCTGCCGGACAAAGCTATCGACGTCATTGACGAAGCGGGCGCCCGCAGCCGGTTGATGCCGGTCAGCAAACGCAAGAAAACCGTTAACGTCAGCGACATTGAAAGCGTGGTTGCGCGTATTGCCCGTATACCGGAAAAAACCGTTTCGGCCACTGACCGCGATGTACTGAAAAACCTGGGCGATCGTCTGAAAATGCTGGTCTTCGGGCAGGATCCTGCCATCGAAGCACTGACTGAAGCGATCAAAATGAGCCGCGCCGGTTTGGGTCAGGATCATAAACCTGTCGGTTCATTCCTGTTCGCCGGGCCTACGGGTGTTGGTAAAACAGAGGTCACGGTTCAGCTGGCCAAAGCGCTGGATATCGAATTGCTGCGCTTTGATATGTCGGAATATATGGAGCGTCACACGGTCAGCCGGTTGATTGGTGCGCCTCCGGGATATGTCGGGTTTGATCAGGGCGGTTTGCTGACGGATGCGGTGATTAAACATCCTCACGCCGTGGTGCTGCTCGATGAAATCGAGAAAGCCCACCCTGACGTCTTCAACCTGCTGTTGCAGGTTATGGATAACGGGACGCTGACCGACAACAACGGCCGTAAAGCGGACTTCCGTAACGTCATTCTGGTGATGACCACCAACGCCGGTGTGCGTGAAACGGAACGTAAGTCGATTGGTCTGGTTCATCAGGATAACAGCCCGGATGCAATGGAAGAGATCAAACGTACCTTTACGCCGGAATTCCGTAACCGTCTGGACAACGTAATCTGGTTCAACCATCTGTCTACGGATGTTATCCAGCAGGTTGTTGATAAGTTTATCGTTGAGTTGCAGGCGCAGCTGGATGCCAAAGGCGTTTCACTGGAAGTCAGTGATGAAGCCCGCGACTGGCTGACGGTGAAAGGCTATGACCGTGCTATGGGCGCGCGTCCGATGACCCGTACCGTTCAGGAAAACCTGAAAAAACCACTCGCCAACGAGCTGTTGTTTGGTTCTCTGGTGGATGGCGGTTCTGTCTCTGTGGCACTGGATAAAGAGGCCGACAAGCTGACTTATCACTTCATGAGTGCGCAGAAGAAAAAACCGGAAGGCGCGGTGCACTGATTTTTTATCCGTGACGAAAAAACAAAAGGCGATGTGAAAACATCGCCTTTTTTCTTTCTGAGATTCTTTATTTAATTACAGGAATTAGTGAGGGATTTCAGAAAGGATAATGAAACAAATGCCGGATTGCGGATACCACAAAACGCCCTTGCAAAAGCAGGAAGGGCGAAGAGGGTATCCTCAGGGATCGCCGGAAAATCAGCGATGAGTGAGCCGCTTATTAACGGCTACGGAAGACAATGCGGCCTTTGCTCAGGTCGTACGGGGTCAGCTCTACAGTGACTTTGTCGCCCGTCAGGATGCGGATGTAGTTCTTACGCATTTTACCGGAGATGTGAGCGGTAACTACGTGTCCGTTTTCTAATTCTACGCGGAACATAGTGTTTGGCAGCGTATCAAGTACGGTGCCTTGCATTTCAATGTTGTCTTCTTTGGCCATCGAATCCTCTAGGTCTAACTACCATAGTTTTTAACCGGCAAGATAATGCCGAAAAACCCACATTATGTAAAGAAGTATGGTCCATGACCGCACCTATTCCCTATCCTTCGGGAACACCGGCAGGTCTTCGTCATGTGGGGATAAGTCTTGTGGCAACCAGCAATCCGGTGCTAGCGCGCGTTGCGAAAGTTCGGATAACTGCTGCAAAAATTGGCGGCGGGGGATCTCTCTCGCACCCAGCGACGCAGTGTGAGGGTTGAGCACCTGACAGTCAATCAGTTCTCCTCCATTGCGGGAAAAATGTTGGCAAAATACCATCAGTGCACACTTGGAGGCATTTTCCCGGCGGCTGAACATCGACTCACCGCAAAATAATCCGCCGACGGATACGCCGTATAAACCACCGACCAGCTCATCATTTTCCCAAACCTCAACGGAATGCGCGCGGCCTGCTTCATGCAATTCCTGATAGCCGCGCTGCACCAGAGGGCCAATCCACGTACCGTCTTCACGCTGCATAGCACACGCGCGGATGACCTGCTCAAAACGCTGGTTGATTGTGTAACGGTAAGGTTTTTTACGCATGAAACGTTGCAGGCTGCGGCTGGCGTGACGTTCTTCGGGAACCAGAATGGCGCGCGGATCGGGCGTCCACCAGAGGATCATCTCGCCGGGTTCAAACCAGGGAAAAATCCCATTCTGATAAGCTGAAAGCAGGCGCGGCGCGGTAAGATCCCCGCCGATAGCCAGCAGGCCATTCGGCTCCAGTAATGCAGTGTCCGGATCCGGAAAATGAACTGAATTGGCCTCAAGCTTAACTAACCGCATAGATCTCCTTATCCGGCGACCTGAAGGCCGCCGCTAAAAAACTGGAACAACATCAACCTCGTGACAGAAAGCGTGCGTAACGCCCCTGTGCGGCGGCCAGTGTCTGGTGATCACCTTGTTCCACAATCTGACCCTCTTCCATGACACAAATTCTGTCGAAAGTTTCCAGACCGTGGAGGCGGTGCGTCACTAAGAGTAGCGTCTTATTCTGACAATGCTTGTGCAGCAGTGCCAAAATATGTTGTTCCGTTTCGGCGTCCAGCCCTTCAGTTGGTTCATCGAGCAACCACAGCGGCGCATCGTGCAAAAGGGCGCGGGCAAGGCCTAAACGACGCTGTTCGCCGCCGGAAAGCTGACGGCCACCTTCGCCCAGCCACGCGTTCAGCCCTTCGTTTTCCAGAAGGATGTGCAAATCAACTTGTTTCAGAACGTCGGTAATCTGTTCATCGGAACATTTTGGCGAAGCCATCCGCAGGTTTTCACGCAACGTGGTGTTGAAAACATGTACGCGCTGGCTGACGACGGTGATCGTTTGGCGCAGCGTCGCTTCATCGTATTCCGTGATGTCATGTCCGTTAAGCATCAGCGAACCACTGCTGATGTTCCAGCCGCGCGTCAGCAACTGCAACAGCGTAGATTTACCACAACCGGTCTGGCCGAGCAGCGCGATATGTTCACCCGCGCAGACATCCAGCGTGATATTTTTCAGCACCGGCAACGGCTGGCCCGGATAGGTGAAATTAACGTCTTTTAGCGAAAGGCTAACCTGCTCAGCCGCAAGCGGACCTTGTGCAGGGAAATTCACGTCGGCAGGCTGATCGATAATCTGGCTGACGCGCTGAGCCGAAGCGATAACCTGCCCGAGATGCTGGAAGGCCGCAGCAACCGGCCCGAGCGCTTCAAACGCCGCTAACGGCGTGAAGACAAACAACGCAATCAGCGCGCCGGGTTGCGGGAAGGCACTCAGACCACCCGCTGCCAGCCACAGTATCAGCGTCACGGTCAGACCGGCTGCGGCAATGACCATCGCCTGTGACAAACCGGTCAGCTTTGCCTGCTGTTGCTGGCGCAACATCCAGCGGCGTTCAATATCATCCAGTTGCTGACGAAATTGCGGCTGAGCGCCAAAAACCACCAGCTCACCTTGCCCCTGCAACCATGCAGTTAGCTGCGTACGGTAATCGCTGCGCAGCGCCGTGAGTTCGCGGCCCGCAGGTTTTCCTGCGCGGTAGAACATCACCGGCAGAACCACCATCATCGCCAGCATGATGGCACCCAGCGTCAGGGCCAGCGTGACATCGATAAAACTCAGGCCGAAGGTCACCAGAATAATCACCACCATCGCACTGATAAGCGGCGATATTACGCGCAGATACAGGTGATCCAGCGTATCGACATCGGCGACGAGGCGGTTGAGCAAATCAGCCTGACGAAAACGCGCAATACCGCCCGGTGTCAGTGGCATGATTTTGGTGAATGTGAACACGCGAAGGTGAGCCAGTACGCGGAAAGTCGCATCATGGCTGACCAGCCGCTCGGCGTAACGTCCTGCGGTCCGGGTAATAGCCCCACCGCGCACGCCTGCCGCAGGCAACATGTAGTTAAACGTATAGAGCCCCGCCAGCCCGGCAACGGCAGAGGCCGCCAGGAACCAGCCGGAAAGCGTGAGCAGCCCGATGCTGGCCATCAGCGTGACGATGGCCAGAATGACGCCCAGCGACAGGCGGAACCAGTGACGGCGATATAACGCGAGATAAGGCAGAAGAATTCTCATGATTACAGCTCCTTACTGCGCTGAGATAACAGACTGGCGAACAATCCACCCTGAGCAACCAGTTGCGTGAATGTGCCGCGCTCTGCGATTTGCCCTTTATCCATGACCCAGATTTCGTCGTAGTCGCGTGTATCTTCCAGCTGATGGGTAACCAGCAGCGTAGTCTGCGATCGGGACGCCTCGTTTAAGGCACTCATCACGCGTTTTTCGCTGTGTGCGTCAAGGCTGGCCGTCGGTTCATCTAGCAGCAATAACCGGCAGGGAGAAAGCAGGGCGCGCGCAACAGCGACACGCTGCGCCTGACCCACCGACAGTCGCGCCGCGCTGTCGCCCAGTTCAGTTTCCAGTCCCTCAGGCAGCAGCGGCAGGAATTCATTCACATACGCACGGTTAATTGCACTTTGGAGTTGTGCTTCGCTGATATCTGGCTGATTCAAAAGAATATTCGAACGCAGCGTCTGCTCCGGCAGATGTGGGTTCTGGCCGACCCAGCTAAGTTGTTTACGCCATTCATCATTGCGCAACGATTTCACCTCAATGCCGCTGGCACTCAGGGAACCCTGATATGGCAGAAAACCGAGGAGCGCACTGAGCAGGGAGCTTTTGCCCGCACCGCTCAGCCCGACAATCGCAATGCGCTGTCCTGCCGGAACAGTAAAGGTCAGCGGCCCTGCCAGCGTTTTCCCCTGCGGCGACTTAACCAGCAGGTCTCGCGCCTCAAGTGAAACGTCATAACCCTGCGGCCAGCTTTTATCACCGTCACCCATTTCGGCTTCTTCGGCGCTCAGGAAGGTCAGCAGGCTTTCAGCCGCGCCGACCGCCTGCGCTTTAGCGTGATAAAACGCGCCTAAATCACGCAGGGGCTGGAAGAATTCTGGTGCGAGGATGAGCACCAGGAAGCCCGCAAAGAGCGTGACCGGCGTACCGTAGCTGCCAAAATTGAGCTCGCCAAGGTAGGAAAAACCGAAGTAAACGGCGACGACGGCGATGGAAATCGAAGCGAAAAACTCCAGAACCGCAGAGGACAAAAATGCCAGACGTAAAACGTCCATGGTGCGCGCACGGAAGTTCTCAGTGGAGCGTTTGATTTTCTCCACTTCGGCAGAGCCGCGGTTGAAGAGGCGTAAGGTGTCCAGACCCCGCAGGCTGTCGAGGAAATTACCGCTCAGACGCGCGAGGGCGACAAAGTTACGACGATTTGCATCCGCCGCGCCCATGCCAACCAGCGCCATAAACAGCGGGATCAGCGGGGCAGTGACGAGCAGAATTAATCCGGCAGCCCAGTTAATTGGGAACACGCTGACCAGAATCAGCAGGGGAATAATCCCGGCCAATGCAATTTGCGGAAGGTAGCGGGCATAGTAATCTTGCATATCTTCGATTTGTTCAAGAATGATGCTGGCCCAGCTACCGGCCGGTTTACCCTGAATCCACGCGGGTCCCAGTTTTTCGAGGCGGTCCAGAACCAGTTTACGCATTTCCTGACGAATAACCCGCCCGCAGATAAAGCCAACCTGTTCACGTAACCAGGTCACGACGGCGCGCAGAATAAACGTCAGGGCCATCAGCAGGAAGCTTTGTAAGAGCGTTTCACGCGGCGCATGTTCAATGATCAGACTGTGCAGTAATCCGGCCATCAGCCAGGCCTGTGCGAGGATCAGCAAACCAGAAAGCAGGCCCAGCATCATAGACAGTCGGATCCAGCCTTTAGCGCGGGAGCTTTGTTGTTTTAACCAGCGGATAAGTTCTTGTTGTCGTGTTTTATTCATCAGGCATCAGTCTGCGCAGCAATCCGGATGGGAGGGCGCTCATGTTACATGCTCAGACCACAAACTGAAAATAATAAGGCGGCAATTACGCCGCCTTATTCGTTACTCTTTGTATGGACTCTATGTCCAATAACTACCCGAAGGAGTAATTATAAATCCGGGGCTTGCGATAAACCGTCCAGATAGCGTTCGGCATCCAGCGCGGCCATACATCCGGTTCCCGCAGAGGTAATTGCCTGACGATAGATATGATCCATGACATCGCCGGCAGCGAAAACGCCCGGAATGCTGGTCTGTGTTGCGTTGCCATGCGAGCCGGACTGCACTTTGATGTAGCCATCTTTCAGTTCCAGCTGACCTTCGAAAATGCCGGTGTTCGGGCTGTGACCGATAGCGATGAACACGCCAGCCACGTCAACCTGCGATTTTTCGTCAGTACGGACATCAAGCAGGCTCGCGCCGGTGACGCCCATCTGATCGCCGACCACTTCGTTCAGCGTTTTGTGCGTGTGCAGAACGATGTTGCCGCTGGCGACTTTATCGTTCAGACGGTCAACCAGAATTTTTTCCGCACGGAAACTGTCCCGACGGTGAATGAGGTGAACCTCGGAGGCGATGTTCGCCAGATAAAGCGCTTCTTCTACAGCCGTGTTGCCGCCGCCGACTACCGCAACTTTCTGATTGCGGTAGAAGAAGCCGTCACAGGTTGCACAGGCAGACACACCGCGACCTTTAAATGCTTCTTCAGAAGGCAGACCGATATAACGTGCCGAAGCACCGGTGGCGATAATCAGCGCGTCACAGGTATATTCGCCGCTGTCACCGGTCAGGCGGAAAGGACGGTTCTGCAAATCAACTTTGTTAATATGGTCGAAAATGATTTCGGTATTAAATTTGGTCGCGTGCTCGTGCATACGTTCCATTAAGCCCGGACCGGTCAGACCTTCCGGATCGCCCGGCCAGTTTTCCACTTCCGTGGTGGTGGTCAGTTGACCGCCTTTTTCGACACCGGTGATTAAAACCGGGTTGAGGTTAGCGCGTGCAGCATAAACTGCCGCGGTATAACCCGCCGGGCCAGAGCCCAGAATCAATAATTTACTGTGTTTAACCGTACTCATGCGTAATTCATCTCCGCGATGGCGACTAGCGATAGACCGATTGTAGGGAAAATAGCGCGTTAAAAAAAGCAAACTCAGATGTTGTTAACGATTTGTCTGATAGTTTTTACTGCCGAACCCGCGTAGAAAGGATTTCGCTGCAGGTAACTGTTTGATGGTTAGAGTAAAAAAACAGCGTAAAGACATGAATGCGCTGGCAGGTTGTTTGCCCGTACGCGGACTTTTGATGACAAATCACGGCAGTTTGTGTGGATTTGACTGAAATAAGGCGTGAACGGAATTGTTATTGTTCAAAGATTAAAGATAGCTAAAAAGGCGCGCTGGCTTTTCAATCTGGCACGTTCTTCTGATTTTGCTTCTTTTACTTTGACAATCCGCTGTGCATTTGCGAAAACATCAGGGGAAGAAGAAATTAACTGCCTGTCTGTGACTTGAATTTATGCAATTGGCTGCTACCAGACCCGTTCTGGTCTTGCTTTTTGACTTTTTAGTTACAGCAGGGTTTAGTGAATCAGGTTGGCTGTTTACAACCTATTAATTTCGCACGGTTATTTCTTTTGAGTATCCGCTTATACGGCCGTGTTCCTTTTGACAGGGGATCAACACGACTTTTGGATGCGTAAACCTTAATAATCGGGTCTTCGCTTGGGACAACCCTTAGACATTGAAGTTGGCTGGGGTATGGCAGGTGCAGGGAAGGACAGCAGAGAGACAATAATAATGGTAGACAACAAAAAACGTCCGGGAAAAGATCTCGACCGTATTGACCGTAACATCCTCAACGAATTGCAAAAGGATGGCCGGATTTCAAACGTCGAGCTTTCCAAACGTGTGGGATTATCTCCGACTCCATGTCTGGAGCGCGTTCGTCGTCTGGAACGTCAGGGCTTCATCAATGGCTATACCGCATTGCTCAACCCGCATTATCTGGATGCTTCGTTGCTGGTATTTGTTGAGATCACTCTCAACCGCGGCGCGCCAGATGTGTTTGAGCAGTTCAATGCGGCAGTACAAAAACTCGAAGATATTCAGGAGTGTCATTTGGTTTCTGGGGATTTCGACTATCTGTTGAAAACCCGCGTACCTGATATGTCGGCTTACCGTAAGTTGTTAGGTGAGACTTTGCTTCGTCTGCCGGGCGTTAACGACACCCGTACCTATGTGGTAATGGAAGAAGTGAAACAGACGAATCGCCTGGTCATTAAGACACGGTAATTGTCAGGTGCAAAACCTTGCATTTTTAGCTACACTCCTGTGTATCTATACAGCTATGGCGCCGGGGTCTACTCTCGGCGCTGTTGCTTTTTCTCAGTTCACAGGAACCTGGAGAGCCTTTCTTGAGCCAGGAATATACAGAAGATAAAGAAGTTACCCTTAAAAAACTGAGCAATGGTCGCCGTCTCCTGGAGGCTTTGCTGGTGGTGGTAGCGATTTTTGCTGCTTATTTAATGGCGGCATTGGTGAGTTTTAACCCCTCTGATCCAAGCTGGTCTCAGACCGCATGGCATGGGCCTATTCACAACTGGGGCGGTGGTGTGGGTGCCTGGATGGCCGACACGCTGTTCTTCATTTTTGGCGTATTTGGTTACGCTATTCCCCCTATTATCCTGTGTCTGTGCTGGGCGGCTTTCCGTCAGCGGGATAATCAGGATTTTGTCGATTATTTTGCTTTGTCGCTGCGCCTTATCGGGACGCTGGCGCTTATTGTCACGTCCTGCGGTCTGGCATCCGTCAACGTCGATGACCTTTACTACTTCGCGTCGGGCGGTGTGATAGGCAGTTTGCTGAGCACAGCGATGACGCCGTACTTCAACAACGTCGGGGCAACGCTGGTTCTGCTGTGCGTCTGGGCGGCCGGGCTGACGCTGTTCACCGGCTGGTCATGGCTGACGATCGCTGAAAAAATCGGCGGTGCAGTGCTTGGTGTCACTAATATCGTGACCAACCGTTCACGCCGGGATGAAGATTACGAATACGACGAGCAGGACGATCCGTTACTGGAAGACGATGACGAAAAACCGGTAGCGAAAGTGGCTCCTGCCGCGGTTGCTGCTACTGCGGCGGCGGCTGTGCCAGAGGCTGTCGCGGCTTCAGAAGCTGACGAAGACGACGTTCTTTTCTCTACGCCTTCCGTGACTAATCCGGCAGTACAAACGCCTCCGGTTACGCCGGTTATTGCGGCCGAACCAGCTCCGGCTATGGCGGCAGAAACAGTGAATCCGTATGCGGCTGAACCGCCGGTGGCAGAAATAGCTCCGTCTCCGCAAGCACCGCAGCCTGCGGCTCCGCCGTTATATAACTTCGAAATTCCGGAAGAGACACCTGTGCCACGTCATCCGCAGCCGGTACAGCAATCACCTTCTCCGGCACCGGTTCAGCGCAGCGATGACGATGGTCCGAGTATGGGTAACTGGCAGACGGCGGTTGAGCATTCACGTTCTCCGTTTGATTTCAGCTCTGCGGCACCTGATGCGGCGCAAATTGCGAGCGTCGCGGCCACCGCAGCACTGGCAACCGGCCTTGCGCAGGCAGGGCAGTCGGCGGCAACGTCTGCCGGCAATACGTTTATGCCAGCGTTCAGCGCCGTGAGTGATGAAAATCCTCAGGTGAAGAAAGGCTTCGGGCCGGAATTGCCGCGTCCAAATCCGGTGCGTATTCCAACGCGTCGTGAACTGGCTTCCTACGGGATTAAATTGCCGTCGCAGCGCATCGCCGAACAGCAGGAAAATGCACAAGCTGCCGCGCAAAAAGAGGCAGAACACGCTGACTGGCATAACGATCCTCTGGCGCAGGCTGATGAGGAAGCCCGACAAGAAGCGGCGTTACAGGAAGCTTTTGCGGCTCAGCAACAGGAACGCTACGGTGAATCTGTCACCGAAGATGAGCCTGATGAAGAAGCAGCGTTGCAGGAAGCGGAATTACGCAACGCGTTTGCAGCGCGGGAAAACGCCCGTTATCAGCAGGACGTCGAACCGCAAAGTGGTCTGGTTCAGCATCATCACTCGCAGAGTCTGCCGCCAGAGGCGACAAATACCGTTGCGGATGATTTCGCTGCCGCTGCGATGAAACTGAGCCAGCACGATGCGTTTAGCTTCTCGCCAATGGCCGATCTGGTTGATGATACGCCGTCAGAACCGTTATTCACGTTGCCAGCTCAGGCAGAAGAAGAGCCGCAACCTGCTGCGTTTGCACAACAGCCGCCTTATCAGCGTCAGGCCGCTTCAGAGCCTGTGCAGCATGCGCAGGAATATGAAGCGCCACGTCAGTCATCGCCGTCTGCACAGCCTGATATGGACAGCCTGATCCACCCGTTCCTGATGCGTAATGAGCAGCCGCTGGTCAAGCCGACAACGCCGCTGCCGTCCCTGGATTTGCTGACCTCGCCACCGGCGGAAGCAGAACCTGTTGACGAGTTCGCCCTCGAGCAGATGGGCAATCTGATTGAAGCGCGCCTGAACGATTACCGCATTAAAGCGGATGTCGTCGGAAAATTGCCAGGTCCGGTCATCACACGTTTTGAGCTGGATCTTGCGCCGGGCGTGAAAGCCGCGCGAATTTCTAACCTGTCGCGTGACCTTGCCCGTTCATTATCCGCCGTCGCCGTGCGCGTCGTGGAAGTGATCCCCGGCAAGCCGTACGTTGGTCTGGAGTTGCCGAATAAAAAGCGCCAGACAGTGTATCTGCGTGAAGTGCTGGACTGCGCGAAATTCAAAGAAAGTACCTCTCCGCTGACGATCGTGTTGGGTAAAGACATTTCAGGCGAACCCGTTATTGCCGATCTGGCGAAAATGCCGCACTTGCTGGTGGCCGGTACAACCGGTTCCGGTAAGTCTGTGGGTGTGAACGCCATGATCCTCAGCATGTTGTATAAATCCAAGCCAGAAGATGTGCGCTTCATCATGATTGACCCGAAAATGCTCGAGTTGTCCGTGTATGAAGGGATCCCGCATCTGCTGACCGAAGTGGTTACCGACATGAAAGATGCAGCGAATGCGCTGCGCTGGTGTGTCGGTGAAATGGAGCGTCGCTATAAACTGATGTCCGCGCTGGGTGTGCGAAATCTGGCGGGTTACAACGAACGCATTCTTGAGGCGGAAGCGATGGGCAGACCGATTCCCGATCCATTCTGGAAGCCTGGCGACGGTATGGCTGCAGAACCGCCATATCTGCAAAAAGAACCGTTTATTGTGGTGATGGTCGACGAATTTGCTGACCTGATGATGACCGTCGGTAAAAAAGTGGAAGAGCTGATTGCACGTCTGGCACAGAAAGCCCGTGCGGCCGGTATCCACCTGGTGTTGGCAACACAGCGTCCTTCCGTCGACGTCATTACCGGTCTGATCAAGGCGAACATCCCGACCCGTATTGCCTTCACGGTTTCGAGCAAAATTGACTCCCGCACCATCCTCGATCAGGGCGGCGCAGAATCGTTACTGGGTATGGGTGACATGTTGTATATGGCGCCAAACTCGTCGATTCCGGTTCGTGTTCACGGCGCATTTGTTCGTGATCAGGAAGTGCACGCGGTGGTTCAGGACTGGAAAGCCCGCGGTCGTCCTAAGTACATCGAAAGCATCGTTTCCGGTGGCGACGATGGCGAAGGCGGCGGTCTGGGTCTGGACGGTGATGAAGAACTCGATGCCCTGTTTGATCAGGCCGTTGCGTTCGTCGTCGACAAACGTCGTGCGTCCATCTCAGGGGTTCAGCGTCAGTTCCGTATCGGGTATAACCGTGCGGCGCGAATTGTGGAACAGATGGAAGCGCAGGGCATTGTCAGTGCACCGGGCCATAACGGTAACCGCGAAGTGCTGGCTCCGCCATCACACGAATAAATCATTGGGTTTTGCCGGGTTTTGTTAAGAGGGGTCGCGAATGCGGCCCTTGTGCAAAGATGCGTAAAATGACTGCTTTTCAGATGATTGAGCTACCACCAGGGCGTTGCCTCGGATAGAGTTCGCACCCTACGTCTTTTGTCTTCGTGAAAGGCATCGTCTGAAGTTTAAGAATTTTTGAGGTAATTATAAGAATGAAAAAATTGTTATTGGTAGGGTGTTTACTGACTGCATTTACCTCCGCTTCCGTTATGGCTGATGCCAGCAGTGATCTCAAATCCCGCCTGGGTAAACTGAATACTTTCCACGCCAGCTTTACTCAGACTGTGACCAGCGATGACGGTTCTGCCGTTCAGCAGGGTGAAGGCGAACTGTGGGTCAAACGTCCAAACCTGTTTAACTGGCATATGACGACGCCGGACGAAAGCATTCTGGTTTCTGATGGCAAAACACTCTGGTTCTACAACCCGTTTGTTGAGCAGGTCACTGCAACCTGGCTGAAAAATGCTACAGGAAACACGCCGTTCATGCTGATTACCCGCAACGACAGCAGCGACTGGTCAAAATATAACGTGAAACAGCAGGGTGATGATTTCCAGCTGACGCCGAAAGCGTCCACAGGAAATTTGAAGCAATTTGCAATCACGGTTACGCCATCAGGCACCATCAAAAGCTTTACTGCGGTTGAGCAGGATGGCCAAAAGAGCGCTTATACCCTGAAGGGTGAGCAAAACGCGTCTGTTGATGATGCGAAGTTTAAATTTACTCCGCCGAAAGGTGTGACGGTGGACGACCAGCGTCAGTGAGGTAAGCTTGAGTAATCTGTCACTCGATTTTTCCCAGAATGAATTCCAGCCACTGGCCGCGAGAATGCGGCCGGTAACACTTGCAGAATACATTGGTCAGCAGCATCTCCTCGCTCCGGGCAAACCTTTGCCGCGTGCCATCGAGGCGGGTCAGTTGCACTCGATGATTTTGTGGGGGCCGCCAGGAACCGGGAAAACCACGCTGGCAGAACTCATTGGCCGTTATGCAAATGCCGATGTTGAGCGTATTTCAGCGGTGACCTCAGGGGTGAAAGATATCCGTGAGGCTATCGAGCGCGCCCGGCAAAATCGTGATGCCGGGCGTCGTACCATTTTGTTTGTTGACGAAGTCCACCGTTTCAACAAAAGTCAGCAGGATGCTTTTCTGCCGCATATCGAAGACGGTACTATTACGTTTATTGGTGCCACGACAGAAAACCCGTCATTCGAACTCAATTCTGCCTTGTTATCCCGTGCCCGTGTTTATCTCCTTAAATCGCTGACGGCTGAAGATATCGAAAAAGTCATCGATCAGGCGCTGACGAACGCTGAGCGTGGCTATGCCAACGAAAAAATTCGTGTCCCGCCTGAAACGCGTCGCATGCTCTCTGAGTTGGTTAACGGTGATGCCCGTCGTGCGCTGAACAGCATCGAAATGATGGCTGATATGGCTGAGATTGATGCCAAAGGCTACCGCACGCTGACGCCGGAACTGCTTACCGAGATTGCCGGAGAACGCAGCGCGCGCTTCGATAACAAGGGTGACCGTTTTTACGATCTGATTTCTGCGTTACATAAATCCGTGCGCGGTTCCTCGCCGGATGCGGCGCTGTACTGGTACGCACGCATTATTACCGCCGGTGGCGATCCGTTGTATGTCGCACGGCGTTTACTGGCGATTGCGTCTGAAGACGTCGGTAATGCCGATCCGCGTGGTATGCAGGTGGCTATTTCGGCCTGGGACTGCTTTACGCGCGTCGGCCCGGCAGAGGGCGAACGTGCCATTGCGCAGGCCATTGTTTATCTGGCGTGTGCGCCGAAAAGTAATGCGGTTTATACCGCTTTCAAATCGGCAATGCGCGATGCGCGTGAAATGGCTGATTACGATGTACCGGAACACCTGCGTAATGCACCAACCAAACTGATGAAGGAAATGGGCTTGGGCGCGGAGTATCGTTATGCGCATGATGAGCCTAATGCCTACGCCGCCGGTGAAGATTATTTCCCGCCAGAAATGGCCCGAACGCAGTATTATTACCCGACTTCACGGGGGCTCGAAGGCAAGATCGGTGAAAAGCTGGCATGGCTCGCTGAACAAGATCAAAATAGCCCGACAAAACGCTACCGCTAATTTTATCGTTGCGGTAAGGTTATCGGTGATAACTCTTTGACACGCTGCTATTTCAGGCAGCGTGCACCGTCAAATTAACATTCAATAACGACACGTACAGGATTAGCATGCTGGATCCCAATCTGCTGCGTAATGAGCTAGACGCAGTTGCAGAAAAACTCGCTCGCAGAGGTTTTAAACTCGATGTGGAAAAGCTGCGTTCTCAGGAAGAGCGCCGCAAAGTCTTGCAGGTAGAAACGGAAACTCTCCAGGCTGAACGTAACGCACGATCGAAATCTATCGGTCAGGCAAAAGCCCGTGGCGAAGACATCGAACCCCTGCGTCTGGAAGTGAATACGCTGGGTGAGAAGCTGGACGCTGCGAAAGCTGAGCTGGATGCATTGCAGAACGATATCCGTGATATCGCTTCCGCTATTCCAAACCTGCCAGATGATTCGGTACCTGCCGGTAAAGACGAGAACGATAACCAGGAAGTCAGCCGCTGGGGCACACCGCGTCAGTATGATTTCGCCGTCCGCGATCACGTATCGCTGGGTGAAATGGCAGGCGGTCTTGATTTCGCTGCCGCAGTGAAACTGACCGGCGCTCGTTTTGTGGTTATGAAAGGGCAAATCGCCCGCATGCACCGCGCGCTGTCCCAGTTCATGCTGGACCTGCACACCGAGCAACACGGTTATCTGGAAGCCTACGTGCCGTATCTCGTTAACCACGAGACGCTGTACGGTACAGGCCAGTTGCCGAAATTTGGCGAAGACCTGTTCCACACCAAGCCTTTGGATGAAGAGGCCGGCAGCAGCAACTATGCGCTGATCCCAACCGCAGAAGTGCCGCTGACAAACCTGGTTCGTGACGAAATTCTCGAAGAAGAATCTCTCCCACTGAAAATGACCGCCCATACACCTTGCTTCCGTTCAGAAGCCGGTTCGTATGGTCGTGATACCCGTGGCCTGATTCGTATGCACCAGTTTGATAAAGTCGAAATGGTTCAGATTGTTCGTCCGGAAGATTCAATGGACGCGTTGGAAGAACTGACCGGTCATGCGGAAAAAGTGCTTCAGTTACTTAATCTGCCATACCGTAAAATGTTGTTGTGTACCGGCGACATGGGCTTCGGTTCAAGCAAAACTTACGATCTGGAAGTGTGGCTGCCTGCGCAAGACACTTACCGCGAAATCTCCTCATGTTCAAACATGTGGGATTTTCAGGCGCGTCGTATGCAGGCTCGCTTCCGCAATAAAACCGACAAAAAACCACGTCTCGTTCATACCCTGAACGGCTCGGGTCTGGCAGTCGGTCGTACGCTGGTGGCTGTGCTGGAAAACTATCAGCAAGCCGATGGCCGCGTCGAAGTACCGGAAGTATTACGTCCTTATATGGGCGGTTTAGAATATATCGGCTAACCCCGTTATATATGCACTAATATAGCGAAAAAGCGCCTAATGGCGCTTTTTTTATGCATAAAATCGTGCGCTGCGTTAAGAATTCGCCATTTCCCTCGCTTCAACCCCGCCTTTATTGATAGCAGACAAAGTTTCCTACCTCTTAATTAGTAGTATCCCTGCATTCTGAGTGGGTAACTACTCCAGCACCGGAGCGGGAAAATGTCGGAAATTAAACCAGAAGTCCCCACAGCAAAAAGTGGCATCAGCCGAAGGATGCTGATGAAAACATCAACGTTGGCAGGGCTTGCCCTTGCCGCAGGCGGTTTATCTCTTCCTTTTAGCCGTAAAGCACTGGCGCAAGCCGTGGATGAAGCGAAAATTTCAGCACCCGAAGATAAGGTGGTCTGGGGAGCTTGCTCGGTTAACTGCGGCAGCCGCTGCGCACTGCGTTTGCATGTACGTGATGACGAAGTTTACTGGGTTGAAACAGATAACACCGGCAGCGATATCTACGGAGATCACCAGGTTCGCGCTTGTCTGCGCGGTCGCTCAATCCGCCGGCGGATGAACCATCCTGAGCGTTTGAATTACCCGATGAAACGCGTCGGCAAACGCGGCGAAGGTAAATTCAAACGGATCAGTTGGGAAGAAGCTTTTGATGAAATAGCCAACAACCTGAAGCGTATCGTCGCTAAATACGGCAATGAGGCCGTTTATATCAATTACACTTCCGGCGTTATAGGCGGAAATATAACGCGCTCCTCTCCTTACGCCTCGCTGGTGACCCGCCTGATGAACTGTTACGGCGGTTTCCTTAGCCACTACGGCAGCTACAGTACCGCGCAAATCTCCTGCGCGATGCCATACACCTATGGCAGCAACGACGGTAACAGCACATCTGATATTGAAAACAGCAAGCTGGTTGTATTTTTCGGTAACAATCCGGCTGAAACGCGGATGAGCGGCGGGGGGATCACCTACTATCTGGAAGAGGCGCGCCAGCGTTCCAATGCCCGCATGATCGTGATCGACCCCCGTTACACAGACACAGCAGCCGGACGTGAAGATGAATGGGTTCCGATCCGTCCGGGAACGGATGCCGCGCTGGTTGCAGGCCTGGCGCATGTGCTGATCACCGAAAATATGGTCGATCAGGCTTTCCTTGATTCGTATTGCGTAGGTTACGACGAAAAAACCTTACCGGCAGATGCGCCAGCTAACAGCCATTACAAAGCTTATATTCTCGGCCAGGGGGCGGATGGCACGGCCAAAACGCCTGAATGGGCTTCACGCATCACTGGTATTCCGGTAGACAAAATCGTGAAACTGGCGCGGGAAATCGGTCAGGCTAAACCGGCCTATATTTCTCAGGGCTGGGGGCCACAACGCCAGGCCAACGGTGAACTGACTTCACGCGCGATCGCCATGCTGCCGATTTTGACCGGTAACGTCGGGATTAACGGTGGTAACAGCGGGGCGCGGGAATCCACGTATACCATCACCATTGAACGTATGCCGGTGCTGGACAATCCGGTTCAGACGCAGATTTCCTGTTTCAGTTGGACAGATGCGATTGCGCGTGGCCCTGAAATGACGGCTAAGGCAGATGGTGTTCGTGGCAAAGACAAGCTGGATGTACCGATTAAGTTCATCTGGAATTATGCCGGTAATACCATCACCAACCAGCATTCCGATATCAATAAAACTCACGATATTCTGCAGGACGACTCGCAGTGCGAGTTGATCGTTGTGCTGGAAAACTTCATGACCTCTTCGGCTAAATACGCCGATATCCTGTTGCCGGATCTTATGACTGTCGAACAGGAAGACATTATTCCTAACGAATACGCCGGCAACATGGGATATCTGATTTTCATCCAACCCGCGACTTCTGCCAAATTCGAGCGTAAAGGCATTTACGAGATGATGAGTGAAGTAGCGCGTCGTCTTGGCCCGGATGTTTACGACAAATTCACCGAAGGCCGTACTCAGCGGGAATGGCTGCAGTATTTGTACGCCAAAATGCTGGCGAAAGACCCGGCGTTACCTGCGTATGAAGAACTGCGCGAGATGGGTATTTATAAGCGTAGAGACCCAGCCGGTCATTTCGTGGCCTACAAAAAATTCCGGCAGGATCCTGTTGCTAACCCGTTGAAAACGCCTTCCGGAAAAATCGAAATTTACTCTTCCGCGCTGGCAGAAATCGCCAGCGAATGGGAACTGCAAAAAGACGAAACCATCAGCCCGTTACCCATTTATGCCGCCACTTTCGAGGGCTGGGATGACCCGAAACGCAGCCAGTTTCCGCTACAAATGTTCGGTTTCCATTACAAGGCGCGTACTCATTCAACGTACGGCAACATCGACGTTTTGCAGGCCGCGTGCCGTCAGGAAGTCTGGATCAACCCGATTGATGCGCAAACCCGTGGCATTCAAAACGGCGACAAAGTGAAAGTCTTCAACGACCGTGGCGAAATCCGTGTGGCCGCAAAAGTCACGCCCCGGATCATGCCCGGCGTTGTTGCTATGGGGCAGGGCGCATGGCATCAGGCCAATATGAGTGGTGATCGTATTGACCATGGTGCCTGCATGAACACGCTGACGACTCAGCGGCCTTCGCCTCTCGCGAAGGGGAATCCTCAACATACTAATCTGATTCAAATAGAAAAAGTCTAAAGAAGCGACGGACAAAGAGCCAGGCTCAGTGACACGGTTGTTAAATTTTCGCTCCTTAAACCGGGGCGTATGTGGAGTATGTAATGTCGGATCAAAACAGAACTAAATCCGGTTCAGGTATCGGGATCAGCCGCCGTGACCTGGTTAAAGGAACTACGCTGGCCGGGATGGCCGCTGCAGTTGGAGGCATTTCGCTGCCGTTCAAATCTGTGCGAGCAGATTCAGACCCGGCGACGGCAAAAATGGGCGATGAGAAAATCGTCTGGAGTGCGTGCACTGTCAACTGTGGCAGCCGTTGTCCGCTCAGAATGCACGTTGTGGACGACGAAATTCGTTACGTCGAAACCGACAATACCGGCGACGATGATTATGAGGCGCTGCATCAGGTGCGGGCCTGTTTGCGCGGGCGTTCAATGCGCCGCCGTGTTTACAATCCCGACCGTCTGAAATATCCGATGAAGCGTGTCGGCAAACGCGGTGAAGGAAAATTTAAGCCAATCAGCTGGGATGAAGCGTTCGACACGCTGGCCGGCAGCCTGAAAGATATTATTCAGCGTTTTGGCAATGAAGCAATTTATCTCAACTACGGCACCGGTACGCTGGGCGGTACCATGACGCGTTCGTGGCCGCCGGGTAAAACCCTGATTGCACGCCTGATGAACTGCTGCGGCGGCTATCTCAATCATTACGGCGATTACAGCTCCGCACAGATTGCCGCCGGTCTGAATTATACCTACGGAGGCTGGGCGGACGGCAACAGCCCTTCAGATATTGAAAATAGTAAGCTGGTGGTTCTGTTCGGGAATAATCCGGGCGAAACCCGCATGAGCGGCGGTGGCGTGACGTATTACCTCGAGCAGGCCCGCCAGAAGTCCAACGCCCGCATGATCATTGTCGATCCACGTTACACCGATACCGGTGCAGGTCGTGAAGATGAATGGGTGCCGATCCGCCCGGGGACTGACGGGGCACTGGCGGCTGCGCTGGCTCACGTGATGATTACCGAAAATCTGGTCGATCAGCCGTTCCTCGACAAATATTGCGTCGGTTACGATGCGAAAACTTTACCGACCGGTGTCCCGCAGAATGCGCATTATAAAGCCTATATTCTCGGCGATGGTCCGGATGGTATTGCGAAAACGCCAGCGTGGGCGGCAAAAATTACCGGCATTTCTGTCGATAAAATCGTGAAGCTGGGGCGTGAAATTGGTCAGGCAAAACCGGCCTTTATTACTCAGGGCTGGGGGCCGCAGCGCCATGCAAACGGTGAAATTGCAACCCGTGCCATTGCGATGCTGGCGATTCTCAGCGGCAACGTTGGCGTTCACGGCGGGAATTCCGGTGCGCGCGAAGGTTCGTACGAAATCCCGTTTGTACGTATGCCGACGTTTGAAAATCCAATTCAGACCAGCATTTCCATGTTCCTCTGGACCGACGCTATCGTCAGGGGGCCGGAAATGACGGCCACCAAAGACGGTGTTCGCGGAAAGACTAAACTGGATGTGCCCATCAAGTTTATCTGGAACTATGCCGGTAACTGTCTGGTCAATCAGCACTCTGATATCAACCGTACGCATGACATTCTGCAGGACGATACGCAATGCGAAATGATTGTGGTGATTGATAACCACATGACGTCGTCAGCGAAATATGCAGACATTATTTTGCCGGACTGTACGGCCTCAGAGCAGATGGATTTTTGCCTGGATGCTTCCTGCGGCAACATGGACTACATCATTTTTGCTGACCAGGCAATCAAGCCACGTTTTCAGTGCAAAAATATTTATGAAATGACCTCTGAACTGGCGCGTCGTATGGGCGTTGAACAGACGTTTACGGAAGGGCGCACGCAGGAAGAGTGGATGCGTCATCTGTATCAGCAATCCCGAGAAGCACTGCCGGAACTGCCGGATTTCGACACATTTCGTAAACAGGGCATGTTCAAGAAACGCGATCCTGAACAGCATCACGTGGCGTATAAAGCGTTCCGTGAAGATCCTGCCGCCAATCCGCTGGATACCCCTTCCGGCAAAATCGAAATCTACTCGGCTGAGCTGGCAAATATTGCCGCTGAATGGGAACTCGCCAAAGACGATGTGATTGATCCGCTGCCGGTTTATGCCGCCGGTTTCGAGAACTATGACGACCCGCTGGCCAGCAAATATCCCCTGCAACTGACCGGCTTCCATTACAAAGCGCGCACCCATTCAACCTACGGCAACGTCGACGTACTCAAAGCTGCCTGTCGTCAGGAAATGTGGATCAACCCGATGGATGCTTCACAGCGGGGTATCGCGAACGGCGACATGATCCGCATTTACAACGACCGCGGCGAAGTGCGCATTGCCGCCAAAGTGACTCCTCGCATGATGCCGGGTGTTGTCGCGCTCAGTGAAGGTGCCTGGTATTCCCCCGACAGCAAAAAAATCGACCGCGCGGGCAGCATCAACGTACTGACGTCTCAAAGGCCTTCACCGCTGGCGAAAGGTAACCCCTCTCACACCAACCTTGTGCAAGTGGCTAAGGTTTAATGGAGCAAAACATGACAACTCAATATGGATTTTATATTGATTCAAGCCGCTGCACAGGCTGCAAAACCTGCGAACTGGCCTGTAAGGATTTCAAAAATCTGACGCCTGACGTCAGTTTCCGACGGGTATACGAATATGCCGGTGGCGACTGGCAGCAGGACGGCGATGGCTGGCATCAGAACGTCTTCGCCTATTACCTGTCGATTTCCTGTAACCATTGCGCAGATCCGGCCTGTACCAAAGTTTGCCCGAGCGGCGCCATGCATAAACGGGAAGATGGTTTCGTAGTGGTCAACGAAGACGTATGCATCGGTTGCCGTTACTGCCATATGGCGTGTCCGTACGGTGCGCCGCAGTACAACGAAGCCAAAGGTCATATGACGAAATGCGACGGCTGTTATGAGCGGATCGCAGAAGGCAAGAAGCCCATTTGTGTTGAATCCTGCCCGCTACGTGCGCTGGATATGGCACCGATCGAAGAACTGCGTGCGAAATACGGCGAACTGGCTGAAGTCGCGCCTTTACCCGCAGCACATTTTACTCACCCAAATATCGTCATCAAACCCAATGCGAATTGCCGTCCGGTAGGCGATACCACGGGTTATCTGGCTAACCCGAAGGAGGTTTGAGATGGGAAACGGATGGCATGAATGGCCTTTAATGGTCTTTACGGTTCTCGGGCAATGCGTGGTTGGCGCATTTATCGTGCTGGCGATTGCATTGCTGACCCGGCGTAGCGAAGAAGAATATCGCCGGATCCACCTGTCGATGTTTTTCCTCTGGGTGCTGATGGCGGTAGCTTTTATCGCCTCGGTTCTGCACCTGGGCTCACCGCTGCGCGCTTTCAATTCTCTCAATCGTCTGGGCGCCTCACCACTGAGTAATGAAATCGGCAGTGGATCACTCTTCTTTGCCTTAGGCGGGATTTACTGGTTGCTGGCTGTCCTCAACAAAATGCCCCGCGCATTGGGAAAAGGCTGGCTGATCGTGACCATGGTGGCCGGTGTGGGTTTCGTTTATGCCATGTGCCGTGTTTACGAAATCAATACGGTGCCGACCTGGGATAATGCTTACACCGCGTTCCACTTCGGGCTGACGGTGCTGATTGGTGGCCCGGTTCTGGGGTATCTGCTGCTGCGCGGCGCTGATATTAACGGCTGCGCGCTTCGCCTGCTGCCGGTTATCAGTGTCACGGCGCTGGTCGTCAGTATGAGTGTGGTGGTAATGCAAAGTGCCAGCCTTGCCTCGATCAACAGCGCCGTTCAGGCGGCTTCTGCGCTGATCCCGCAATACGGCATGTTGTCAGTTTCACGGCTGGTGCTGATTGCTTTGGGGCTGGGTTGCTGGATTTGCCCGCTGATACTGCGCAAGCGCCCTGCGATCGCTTCAATGGTTTTAGCTTTCGTGCTGGTCTTTGCCGGGGAGCTGATTGGACGTGCAATTTTCTATGGTTTGCATATGACCGTGGGTATGGCCGTCAGCGGCTGATTTCAGTTTATCAGGGAACGCGCCGTCGGTAGTGATGTGCACCCAAAAGAAAGAGTTAACTATGTCAGCAGAATCAATAAGTTTATCCGCGAAGGTACTGGGCGCGATGCTGTTTTATCCCCCGGATTCAGAACAAGTTCAGCCTCTGATTGCCTTGCTCAAAAACAATGACTGGGTGCCGATGTGGCCCTGCGCAACGCCGGAGGCGAAAGCCTGTGCCGCAGAGTTGTTCGCTGAGGCCAATGTTTCAGCGGAAGAGTTAAATGACGCATGGCAGCGCCTGTTTGTCGGGCCTTATGCCTTACCGGCCCCGCCGTGGGGCTCAGTCTATCTCGATAAAGAATCCGTCATTTTTGGCGATTCCACACTGGCATTACGCCAGTGGATGCGTTTAAACCATATTGAACCGCATCTTAAGCAGGCTGAACCGGAAGATCACATCGGGCTGATGCTGATGTTGTCCGCCTGGCTTGCTGAAAATTCGCCGCAACTGCTGGGTGAATTTCTGACTGTACATTTGATGCCATGGGCAGGGCGTTATTTCGAATTGCTGGGAATGAAAGCTGAACATCCGTGGTATGAGGGCGTGGCCGTTCTGGCGGAATCAACGCTTAGCGGATGGCGAGAGGCACTGGTGCTGGAAGCTATTCCGGCGAAGGAACTGTATTTCTGATGAGTGATCCACGGGATAGCCGTTACTATCACGCCTGGATGAGCAGCCGGGTTGTCAGCCGCCGGGGGTTATTCCGTGGATTATTGTCATCCGCAAAGCCGTCTGCAGAAGTAAATACGGTCGCCGGAGATTTGCGTCAGCAGGCCGTGCCGCGTCCACCGCAGGCGCTGGCAGAACCGCTTTTCCTTAAGCAATGCAACGGGTGCGGGCATTGCGCGGATGCTTGTCCTGTAGGTTTACTCAGTATTGAGTCCGGTAAGGCCGTACTCATTATCGATTACGCGGAATGTGATTTTTGTAGTGCCTGTACTCAGGCCTGTGAACGCGGTGCGCTTGACCTGAGCATTTCGCCGGACACGGGCCTGCGTCCGGTAATTCTGCCTCCCTGTTTAGGTCGCATGGATGATTTGTGCAGGATGTGCGAAATTGCGTGTCCGCGCTCGGCAATATTTTTTAATCAACAGAATCAACCTTCCGTAGATAACCAGAAGTGTGACGGCTGCGGTAAATGCAAACTTGTTTGTTATCATGGTGATATTCAATTGTCATTGAAGCGTCATGATTCCTGATCTCTTTGCTTGATTAGCGATTTCAATCATCACCCCGCAGTTTGTGCGCAGGCCTCTTTTTGCCAGATTGACATTTTTTTGGCCGGTGGCATGATGCGCGCAATTTCTCCGATTTTTGGTCGTCAACAACCTATGTCCGCCTATTCCCGTCCCGTCGCTCTACTGTTGTGCGGACTTCTCCTGCTGACGATTTCTATCGCCGCTTTAAACACGCTGGTGCCGTTGTGGCTCAGTCACGAACAACTGCCAACCTGGCAGGTCGGGCTTGTCAGTTCATCGTATTTCACTGGCAATTTGCTGGGTACGCTGATTGCCGGCAGCCTGATCAAACGTATTGGTTTTAACCGCAGCTATTATCTTTCCTGCATCATGTTTGCTGTCGCAACCGCGGGTCTGGCGCTTTCCATGGACTTCTGGAGCTGGATCACCGCACGCTTTGTCGCCGGTGTAGGCTGTGCGCTGATCTGGGTTGTGGTGGAAAGTGCCTTGCTGCGCAGCGGTACAGTGAAGAACCGTGGTCAGCTGCTGGCGGCCTATATGATTATGTATTACATCGGTACAGTGGTCGGGCAACTGCTGGTCGGCACCGTACCAACAGCAATCTTCAGCGTGTTGCCTTGGGTGACCGCGTTGATTGTGATAGCGATGCTGCCACTGCTGTTAACGCATATCGAAAATCAGGACAGCGAACAACCCCGTCACGCGGTGCTGCCGATGTTCCGACGTCGTAACGCACGTCTGGGGATAAATGGCTGTATTATTTCCGGAATTGTCCTTGGGTCACTCTATGGTCTGATGCCGCTTTTCCTGACCCATCAGGGAATGAGTGATGCGAATGTGGGTTACTGGATGGCATTGCTGGTCAGCGCAGGAATTATCGGACAGTGGCCGGTAGGGCGACTGGCCGATCGTTACGGACGTCTGATGGTGCTGCGTATTCAGATTTTCGCCGTGATCCTCGGCAGTATCGCCATGCTGAGCGGTTATGCGATGGCGCCGACGTTGTTCATTCTCGGTTGCGCGGGCTTCACGTTGTATCCGGTTGCGATGTCATGGGCTTGCGAAAAAGTAAATTCTGAAGAGCTGGTCGCGATGAATCAGGCATTACTGATGAGTTACACCATCGGCAGCCTGGCAGGCCCGACAATGACTGCGATACTGATGCAGAGCTATTCTGACCGGTTGTTGTTTGTGATGATTGCTGTGGTTTCACTGGTTTATCTGGTGATGCTGATGCGCAAAGCCGACCATCATCATAATCCCGTGGCAACGGCCTGAGAGCTATTCAGTACGAAAGCCTTAAATGCAAAAAGACGCCATGAGGCGTCTTTTTTATGGGCAAAAATTTGACAAGAAACAATCAGTTCATTAATAAATGACTTTGTGTCCGTAGCTGGCAAGAATGTTTTTTACGCGTTCCATTATTTCTTTGGTCGGTGGGTTCACGCCATCCAGACCATATTTCTCACCCATCGCAGTCCATTTGTGTTTGCCCAACTCGTGATATGGCAACAGTTCAATCTTCTCGATGTTCGTCATATCTTTGGTGAACTCACCGAGTTTGTGCGCGGAATCATCATCATCTGACCAGCCCGGCACAACCACATAACGGATCCAGGTACGCTGATTTCGTTTAGCCAGATAGCGGGCAAAATCCAGGGTACGGTGGTTAGAGACGCCGACCAAATTCTGGTGAATATCATCGTTCATCTGTTTCAGATCGAGCATTACCAGATCTGAGACGTCCAGTAATTCGTCGATCACCGGATCATAACGTCGGACAAAGCCGTTTGTGTCCAGGCAGGTGTTAATGCCTTCTTTCTGACATGCGCGGAACCAGTCACGCACGAATTCAGCCTGAAGGATTGCTTCGCCGCCAGAAGCCGTTACGCCGCCGCCAGAAGCATTCATAAAGTGGCGATAAGTCACCACTTCTTTCATTAAGTCATCGACATTGATCTCTTTCCCGCCATGTGTATCCCAGGTATCGCGATTGTGGCAATACATGCAACGCATCAGGCAACCCTGGAAAAATACAATGAAACGGATACCTGGGCCGTCAACGGTGCCACAGGATTCATATGAGTGGATGCGACCTTGAACGGACATATGCCCCCCCGGCTCGTTGGTGCTTTCCTTAGAAATACAATCAGTTAAGTTACTCATAAGGTTTCACTTAGTCCTAAATAGTGCTGATTCGTGGACATTATATGGACACTCCGTTAAGTGGGTTTAATGAGACTGCATCCTGCAAAAAGTCCGGTGCAAAGTGCGCATAAACCATGGTCTGTTGTACGGTGGAATGTCCTAAAATTCGCTGTAGTGTAATAATATTACCTCCATTCATCATAAAATGCGTGGCGAATGTGTGCCGCAGAACGTGGACAGCCTGTCCGGCTGGTAGGTCTGGCTTCATAGTTCGCAGTGTGTTTCGCACCGTGTCGTAATTGGGCGTAAACAGTTTCCCGGTACTACGTTTTTTCACCATTTTAACCAAGCCCTCTGACAGCGGTATTGTTCTGCGTCTACCATTCTTCGTTTTCATGAATGTCAGCATGCAGTTGATAATGTGCTCAGCTTTAAGATCTGCAACTTCACTCCAGCGACCACCGGTGGCCAGACAAAGCAGCACAGCGTTGCGGTTGTCTCCTTCCAGCATTTCGAGCAACTGCGTGATTTCTTCCGTAGAAAGAAACGCCATTTCTGGCTCAGCCTCTTTAAGCTTTTTCACACCTCTGAAAGGATGCTCGCTGTGATATTCATTGGCATCAATCAGCTTGGTAAACATGCCGCTGAATATAGCCTGATGACGGTTCACACTGGCTGGTTTCAAGCCTTCATTCATCATCTTGACCCGATAATCCGTTATAGCTTTCTTGGTTATCTGGTCAGCTCTGGTCACCCCGATTTCAGCAAACTTAATCATGATTGCTGAAAGCCTGCCTTTTTCTATCAGACCACGGTTATGGTGCTTACCGTGGTATAGCCACCACAATTCCAGCAAATCAGTCAGTTTGCGGCGGTCTGCCGGTTTCTCTAACCACTCTTTATTATGGTAGTTAACCAGCACATGACGCTCATAAATCTGAGCCTCACCTTTCGTATTAAATTTACGCCGGATTCTTCTTCCCTCGGAACCCTGCGGCCTTACGTCCACTTCATATCGACCATCATCAAGCTTCTTAATTGACATAGCGAAGCCCTCCAATGGTTACAACTTTGTTCGGTACTGTCTGTTTGTGGCTGTAACAGTCGGCCACGGTACAAAAATCACATATTTGTGCTGCGTAAATCGTTAGCCAGTCTGTTGGTCTGAGCGGGACGAGGTTGGATTTTCTTGCCCAAAGTGTGCGAGTGCCGGCGCTATTTGGCCGGATGCTGGGTCGGTTTCATCAAACATGAACCAATCGCGATACTTACGAAAACGCGGGTGTTTGAAGAGCTTGATCCCACCCTCCATAGGCATCTTTGATTTTCCAGACTCCCATCCAAAATATGTATAGTAATTAACTCCAATTAAATCAGCTATTTCCTTGGATTTTAGGCGTTCGGAATCACGTATAAGCTTAAGTTTCTCGGATTGCTCTGTTGACATGTAATGTGTAATCTCCAATTATATGTGTATTGAGACATAATAAATCCATCCAATTAGTCCTAAATAGTGCTAATTGGTGAACTGATAAGAAATTGGAGAATAGCAAAGCTCAAAACCAACAGACAGAAGAGTTGGAGGGTGCCGTTAAGCGCAAACCAATCAGCTTGTCGGAAAAACCCGGCAACCTACTTTCAAAGGAGGGCTTTGCGCTTTACGTGGGTAAAACCCCTGACGCAATTGTAGCCATGGCCAAGGCTGGAAAACTCCCAGCTTTTTACATGGCTGATCCACTAAAGCCCGGAGGACATGCAGAGTTATGGATTAGCCGTAAAGAGTGGGACAAGTTTGCTGATCAGCTTGTTGAAGATGCACCGGCAGAGTGGCACGGATGGAAAGACCGCATTAGTGCAAGAAAGCCTTGCCGTGGACGCGGCCGCGCAGCATAGAAGAGGACAGTGATATGCAAAACCCAATCTCTTTAGCACCACTGCTCTGGAATCATCAAACCGCACGTCCCATGAATAATTCAATTACACATGGGAAAGGCCGCAAAGGAATCATTATCTGCTCACGCCGTTTTATGCGCGCGGTAGCAGTAAAACGGTTTTTATCATGGGGGAAGAAATGACAGTAATCACTGCGGCTATCGTAATGAATCAGCCTGCCGGGCTTCGCGCTGCTGTTGGTGAGCGCCTTGCGCCCGCTCGCTGGCAAACCTCTTGTGATTTTTATAACAAGATGAGCGAACGTGAGCGTCTGACCATCTGTTTTCATGC
The DNA here is from genome assembly GCF_019049615.1 of Rahnella sp. BCC 1045. NCBI lineage: Bacteria > Pseudomonadati > Pseudomonadota > Gammaproteobacteria > Enterobacterales > Yersiniaceae > Rahnella > Rahnella sp. BCC 1045. The sequence goes on from NZ_JAFMOZ010000123.1 coordinate 109,846, forward strand.
TCAATTAAGACAACGGCATTCAGTTATGAAATTGCAGGAAATGAACGATTGTGATCGTGAGCGTATTGTCTGCGCAATTGATGAACTTCGTGCTGCTTTTGCAAAGTACCGTAGTTTCAGGATCATCAAGTCATGTTTTATCGGACGTTTAAATATTAGCGAACGCCGCACTTTATATTTTCATGCAGGATTAACGGAAGAAGAATTCAGCCAGCCATATTGGCGAATCGATGACGAAACCTGCTCATGGAGAGAGGCTTTATTCCGGGCACTACGGGAATTATTTAGCCTGTTCGAAAATGCGCCGACTGTATTAACGTCGGTTCGCCCCGAAACTTACCTCCACTAATTAACCATTTTTAATTCTGCGCTTGATTGCGTAGGGAATCCCTTTGTCTGGAGCCAGAGATGAGCTTAACAGTTGGTCAGGAAATGAGAAATAAAGCAGACAGCGAAGCAACGAATTGGATGTTAAATCAGGCACGAAATCAGGCTAAGGCTGATGCAGCAATCACCTTTTCCTCGCATCTGGATTCGCTAATTAGTCACGCGATTCAAGAGAAATTAGACAGGGTTGAAATTCTTGAATTACTCGGACAAGAGTCCATCCGTTTTCACAACGAAGGTTTAGAAAATAAAGGGGTGATGTAATGCCAGATTTAATGGATTCCGTGCAGGAAAGAAATCTCGAAATTCTGACTCATCAGGTAGCTGCACATCGTATTCATAGCAATGGGATATCGGCCTCAGTCTGTGAAGACTGCGACCAGCCAATCCCTTTGGCTCGCCGTGCCGCATTTCCCGGTGTAGTGCGTTGTGTGCCATGCCAAGAAATCACCGAACAACAGAAAAAACATTTCAGGAGCTAAGCATGATTCGAATTTCTGTAGGTGACAATTGGGTTGTGACGAGTGACTGCTACCAGTTCATTCTCAACAAAAAGAAAACTGTTCTTTCTGGTGATAAGAAAGGGCAGGAATATTTAGAAGCCACGGCTTACTACGCCAAAATTGACCAGTTGGTGAAAGGATTACTGCATTTTCATATCAGAGATTCTGATGTCCGTACCCTTGCGAAACTGGCTGATGAGATAACTAATATTGGGGATCTTTGCCGGGTTGCTTTTAACGTGACGCAGTCCGGTAAATAACGTGCTGATGAATGCAAGAGGGCGTATCGCGCCCTCGCCACCACCTAAACTAATAAAAGCCGACAAGGTTCCTTTTGTCGGCGCATACCCTTGGAATGCTCCCCGTCCAGCAATCTCAAAAGAAAGACCTCTTACCCGTGATGAATTCCATCAGGGGCAAGATGCCTTACGCAAGATCCACGCGCTGCCATTTTTTCTAAGTGGCATCTTCTCTAGCCGGTATGAATATCTTAAAGAAAGCTCAGGGCTGCTGGCTGCACATCGTTACCTCATCAATGTTTTTATGCCACGGATTTGGCCTCGCATCGAGGTTGTACAGACTAAATATGCGTTGGCCTTAAGTGGCAGAGCTAATGAAATTTTTACTGATGAGGCTGAGAGTTATCGCCAGTTAGCTGGAATGAATGATAAAGCGCTGAAACGTCTCGCTATGCAAATTTCATCCCGGCTGTTCACAGAATATGAAGAGCAGAGCGATCGGCTTCTTAGTCAGCACAACGGGGTTCAAGCCAAGTTATTCACCGATAACGCACAGCAGAAAATTTATGGTGAGGTTGCCGGTGCTGCCCGCGTTTTTAATATCACTCCAATGCACTGGCAAAAATACTGTAAACGCAAACTGGATATGCGCTCAGCGTTCTCCAGCATCGCGCGATTGGTAAATGATGAGTGGTGGATTCGACAGTTAAAAGCGCAACGCACTCAATGGCGCGAATCTCTCCTGATTGCTGTTGGCGAGGTTAGTCTGCAAAAGTCTGGCTATGCCAGCAAACAGGCTATCCGGGATGTTCGGGCGCGCCGCTTAGCAAACATGGAATATCTGAAATCCTGTGATTTAGAAAACATCGAAACAGGGGAACGTATAGATCTCATCGATAAGGTAATGGGGAGTATTTCTAACCCTGAAATCCGTCGTATGGAGTTGATGAGCACTATTGCAGGTATTGAAAAATATGCCTCAGAAGTTGGTCATGTTGGCATGTTCCTCACGATAACCACTCCCTCAAAATACCATCCAACACGCATGGTCGGGAAAAAGACTGATCGCCGCGTTAATTTCAATCATAAGTGGGATGAAGAGGCGTTTTCACCAAAGGATGGCCAGCGCTATCTGGTGAAAATCTGGGGCAAGATGCGTACAGCATTCAAAGATAACGGCATCAAGGTATACGGAATGCGCGTAGTTGAGCCTCACCACGACGCTACACCTCACTGGCATATGATGCTGTTTTGCGATAAAGCTCACCGTCAGCCTGCCGTTGACATCATGCGCCGCTATGCACTCCAAGAAGATGGTGATGAACGGGGGGCACAAGCTCAGCGTTTTGAGTGTAAGCATTTAAATAAAGGCGGGGCGGCAGGCTATATCGCTAAATACATAGCCAAGAATATTGATGGTTATGCTCTGGAAGGTGAGATAGACCATGAGACTGGCCGATCATTGTCAGAGGCTGCCGCAGCCGTTACTGCGTGGGCTTCTACATGGCGTATACCGCAATTTAAATCTATCGGTGTACCAACAATGGGAGCTTATCGCGAGCTGCGCAGATTGCCGCGTGGCGTGAGTATCGCTAGCGAGTTTGACGAACTTGTCGAAGCTGCAAGAGCAGCGGCAGACGGTGGTGATTTCGCCGCATATATTTCTGCGCAGGGTGGGGCGAATGTCCCACGCGATGAGCAAACGGTAAGAACTGCCCGCCAAGTGATTGATGAGTTAAACGAGTACGACGAAGAGATCCAGAAAATCATCGGCGTTTATGCCCCTCATCTTGGCACTGACCTCATCCACGAAACACGCACAACAAAATGGCGCATTGTCGCCAAGGCTGTTGAAGTTGCCGTTCATCCTTTGAATTTAATAAGCGCCTCCGGCGCGCCTCGGAGTCCTGTCAATAACTGTGGAACGGCCGAGTCGAACTCATTTCAGTCGTTGTCTTCCAGACCTGATGAATACTTGGATGAGGGCATAAACTCTAAGTTCTTCGCAAGCAAAGAGGCTATGGGAGCAAAATTTGAACATGAAAAGGTATAGATACACACGTATGATAAAAATTGTTATTTACTGAAGGTTGTGTTAAAAAATAGAATTAATAGTCATGAAAGGTCAGCTTATCCAAGCAAGGAATAATAATTCAGCTTGTTATTAATTTACAATGAGGTAAATAATGGGTGACATAAAAGAAGATAT
>NZ_JAFMOZ010000122.1:0-103674 GCF_019049615.1 Rahnella sp. BCC 1045
GCATCAATTAGAACTCATGCCAATAATGGTAGAGATTTTTTCAGTGGAACCTCACTACTCAAATAAAAGGTGCTATGAATGCCAATTCCTGCATATTTATTTTTAACTGATGAAAATGGCGTCGCCATCAAAGGTGGTGTTAAGGTTTTAGGACGGGAAGGAAGCATTGAACTTCTGAGTTTTAATCATGGGGTATCCGTTTTGTTTGACGGGAACAGAGGCAGATTAACGGGAGGCCGTAAACATCATGCAATGATGTTGGAGAAGGAGTTTGATTGCTCATCACCTTATTTATTTCGGGCAGTTTGTAATAACATAAAACTAAAATCTGCTATCATTAAGTGGTACCAAATAAATGACGCGGGGCAAGAGCAAGAATTTTACAATATGACAATGGAAGATGTCGTAGTGACAAATATAAACCCCAAACTGCCACATGTGAAACATTCAGATCCGGACAAATTCACCCCGTGTGAAACTTTTGGTATTGCTTATGAGAAAATTACCTGGAAATTTATAGAGGGCAACATTCAGTTTACCGATGGATGGAGCTGGGGACATTTCGGTTAACCTCTTGAATATAAGTAATCTATTTAAATTAAACACGGTTGGGCTGATAATCAAAGCCCGGCCATCCATCCGGGCGTTGATATCTGTATTACTGCACGTCCCTCCTCGTCCCTTCCAGCCCAACCTTCAGTTCTTCTTTCGACATCAGCACACAATACGTCGGCGTGCCGCGTTCGAAGCGCCAGCCTTCGGAGAGCGAACCGGCGTCGACGGCGTCGAAACCAAAAGCATCGTATAAACCGGCCACCAGCTTTTTCGTTTCCGCGTTGTCACCTGCCAGCGGGAGTGCGCGACGTTGCGGGTCGCTGGCCGGTAAGCCTTCGTTTTCAAGATCGGTCATCCGAATCGAGTTGAACGCTTTGGTGATGGTCACACCCGGCAGGAAACCGGCGAGATATTCGCTGGTGGTGGTCGTGTGATTATCCAGCACGGGCACCTGACCGTCGCGATCCGGGTAGTAATTTACGGCATCGATAACCTGCTTCCCGGTGAGTCCGGAGGCCGGTAATTGCCCGATGGCAGTCAGCGGCACGGCGATCACCACGATGTCACCGAAAATTGCGGCTTCCGTAGCAGTTCCGATTTCACAACCAATCATAGGTTTCAGGCTGAACAGTGTCTGCGGCCCGCGTGAATTACTCAGCATCACCTGATGCCCCGCTTTAAGTGCCAGTTTGGCGACTGCGCGGCCGACAAATCCTGCGCCAATAATGCCTATTTTCATGATTTCACCTTTCATTTCGTTGCAGAAAGATAAAGAATAATTCGATACTCAGCGTTGATAAATCGCCATCATCGACATAAACAAACAACAAAAAGGAGTGAATCATGGACCGGTTAACCAGCATGAATGTGTTCGTCAGGACGTCCGAACTGGGCTCCTTTGCCGCCGCCGCCGAAGCATTGCGGATCTCTCCGCAGATGGTGGCGAAACATATTGCCCGGCTCGAAACGCGGCTGGGCACCGTACTGATCAACCGGACCACGCGCCGTCAGCATCTCACCGATATTGGGCGAAGCTATTATGAACGCTGCAAACGGGTGCTGGCCGAGGCGGAAGCCGCCGATGCGATTGCGCTGGACATGAAAGCTACGCCTTCCGGCGTTATCCGCGTGAATGCGCCGGTTACGTTCGGCTCTTCGGCGCTCGCGCCTTTTATTACGCAATATCTGGATAAATTCCCGGAAACGCAGGTTGAGCTGACGCTGACAGACCGGATGGTCGATCCGGTCGAGGACGGTTATGAGGTGATTTTGCGCATTGGCGAGCTCACCGACGGCCCGATGATTGCCAGCCCGCTGCGGCCTTACCGGCTGATTGCCTGCGCTTCGCCGGGCTATCTGGCGCAGAACGGTGTGCCGGATACGCCTGCCAGCCTGGCGCAGCATTCGTGTCTGGTTTACGGGATCTGGCCGCCGCAGGATCCGTGTCGCTGGATATTCAGCAAGGACGGGAAAACACATGAAGTCCACCCTGCCGGACGTTTACGCGCCAATGACTGGCGGGCCTTGCTGCATGCGGCGGTGAAAGGTTACGGCGTGACGCTGGGGCCGGAAGATGTGCTCAATGAGGAAATTACGCAAGGACGGCTGGTGCAGATTTTGCCGGATTACACCGGCCCTTCCCGGCCGATGCATGTTCTGACACCGGCCGGGCTGCGGCAAACTGTGAAAATTCGCTGCTTTACTAATGCGATCAAAGAGGCGTTTGGCTGAATCGCACTGTCATCATTTTACGCGTCGGCAGCGACAAAAACCGGAGGCTTAAACGCCGTCACATCCGGCAGTGGCGCATCCCAACGTTCAATTTCAATCCAGCAACTTTGCGCGGTACATCCCTGACCGAGGCGCGAACTCCCGCGATCTTCCGTCAGTACGTTCGGATTGCCGTGCTTATCGATGGAATCCGGCTGCGTTGGATCCTGCGGGTCATACCAGGCTCCCGTGGACATCTGCACCACGCCGGGACGTAAATCTTCCGTGATATGCACGCCCGCTAAAATCGCCCCGCGATCGTTAAAGACGCGCACGATGCTGCCTTCTGTGATACCGCGCGCATCGGCGTCCTGCGGGTGTAACCACAACGGTTCGCGATCCTGCACTTTGGTACCGCGGCTGACGGCTCCGTGATCGTACTGGCTGTGCAGACGCGTACGTGGCTGGCTGGAAAGCAGATGCAGCGGCCAGCGGGCGCTGAATGCCTGCTGTTCCTGCGCATCCTGTTCAAACCAGAATGGAAAACCGGGACATTCTTCGTAATCAAAGTCGGCGACGGTCTGCGAAAACAGTTCGATTTTGCCCGAAGGCGTGGCGAGTGGCGCGCCTTGCGGATCATCACGGAACGCTTTCAGGAAGATCTGCGGCGTGTCCGGCCGTGCATATTCCATTTTTCCCTGCTGCCAGAAATCTTCAAAGTCAGGCAGTTCGATGCCGTCAGCTTCGGCGCGCGGACGTGAAATTTCATAGATATGGCGTAGCCATTGCGCCGGGGCGCGCCCTTCGCTGAATTCCTCGCCAAAGCCCATTTTTGCGGCCAGTTCGGCGAAAATCTCGTAGTCACTTTTTGCCTCTGCAAACGGCGGAATATGCTGACGCATGGCAATCATAAAGCCGTCATTGCTGGCGCTGCCGATGTCTTCACGTTCAAGCGATGTCGTCACCGGCAGCACGATATCAGCGAATTTCGCCTGTGCGGTCCAGTACTGTTCGTGAACCACGACGGTGTCCGGTTTACGCCAGGCGTTGATCAGCCGGTTGATATCCTGATGATGGTGAAATGCGTTACCGCCCGCCCAGTACACCACGCGGATATCCGGGTACCGGCAATTTTTGCCGTCAAACTGATATTCCGCCCCCGGATTGAGCAGCATGTCCGAAAGCCGTGCGACCGGAATATGCTCGCTTACCAGATTTTTGCCCATTGGCAAACGCGGGCCGGAGAAAGTGCGGCGGTCAGAACCGGCGAGATTGGTCGAGGCATAGGCAAAACCCAGCCCGCCGCCCGGCGTACCGATTTGCCCGAGCAGTGACGCCAGCGCCACCGTCGCCCAGAAGGTCTGTTCGCCCTGCCTTGCCCGCTGCAATGACCACGCGATGTTGATCATCGTGCGCTTTTCCGACATCTCCCGCGCCAGCGCCCGGATGCTGTCCGCGCTCATACCGGTCAGGGATTCTGCCCATTCCGGCGTTTTGGCTTTGCCGTCTTTCACGCCGGTCAGGTAATCGCGATAGGTGTCAAATCCGACCGTATGGCTGGCAATAAAACCGGCGTTATAGCGGGATTCGTCGATCAGAACGTAGCTTAGCGCCAGCAGCAGCGCGGTATCGCTGCCTGGTTTGAGGGAAAGCCACTGTGCAGATTTCACCGAAGACAGGTCGTTCTTCACCGGGCTGACGTTGATAAAGCGCGTACCCGTTTGCTCCAGGGTCTGGAGCCAGTATTTCAGGGAGTGATCGTTCGCACCGCCGCCGTTAACCTGCGCATTGCGCCACGGCAGGCCGCCAAAAGCGACAAAAAGCTCACAATTTCCGGCCAGAACCGACCAGTGAGTATGTTGTTTTTGCAGGACATCCAGGTCGCCGATAATGTGCGGTAGCAAACGCTCGGCGGCGGCCAGGCTGTAAGTATTGGTGCTGCCGGTGTAGCCGCCGAACTGGTTGAAAAACCGGTGCATCTGGCTTTGTGCGTGATGGAAACGCCCGGCGCTCGACCAGCCGTAGGAACCGGCATAAAACGCGGAATTGCCGTGTTTAGTTTTCACCCGCTGAAGCTCGCCTGCGATAAGCGATAACGCGGTCTCCCAACTGACTTCCACAAACGGCTCTTTCCCGCGTCCTTCACGCGAGGCCGCGCCGGATTGTAAATAGCCGAGGCGCACCGCAGGGCGTCGGATACGGCTGTCACCGTCAACGCCACCGACCAGTGACTGGCCAATTTCAGACGGGTTGCGATCCCATTCCACCGGTTTAACAGATTTCAAAACACCGTCGTCCGTGGTGACGCGGTACGTCCCCCAGTGCATAACGGCCAGATCGTGATTGTTTTTCATTATTAGCAGGCTTTTATTATTGGCAAAAATGGGCAGGCAAAACTCACATTAACATGCCGGTAACGTGTTCGCTACGCGATCGATGTTAATGCTATTTTTATCATAACGTTATGGGGGAGTTGGATAAGTCTGGGGTGGGATTTTGGGTTTACCACCCAAACTGGCTTCAAGGAGCGCCTATCGCCGCGCCCGATGAAAATCCTGGCCTCTTTCACTGCGCGCGATAGCGCGTGTTGAAAAAGACGTGGAGATGCCAAAGAGGCCCCGTCCCGGGCCTCTTTGGTCGGTTTCGGCGTCAGCCGCTGAGCGATCACTGCAATTGAAAAACCGAAACTTTCCCGATCCCACTGTCGGTTAAACAACGCAGTGTTTATGCCTTCGAAAATGCCGTCGCCTTCCTCCCCGCCAGCGTCCCAAAGATGATGATGTCGGCCACGGCGTTGCCGCCAATCCGGTTTGCGCCGTGGATACCGCCCACGACTTCACCGGCAGCCCAGGCGCCAGGGATGATTTGTTTCTGGGCATCCAGAACCGCGGTGTCAGGATTGATGGTGACGCCGCCCATGGTGTGGTGAACGCCCGGTGCGATGCGGATTGCAAAGAACGGCCCCTGATTGAGCGGGTGACGCAGCGCAGTTGTACGGCCAAAGTCTTCGTCTTTTTTCGCGACCACGAACAGGTTATAGCGCTCCAGCGTGTCGGCCAGCACCTGCGGATCCATGTTCAGTTTGACGGCCAGTTCCTGCGGAGTCGGTGCGCTGAGCACAAAACCTTTAGCGATGTATTCGTCCGCCGCTTTGTTATTCGCCCGCACCTGCTCATCGAAGATAATCCACGCACTTTTCTCCGGCAGCCCGATAATTTCGGCGGAGACTTTGTCGCGGGTTTCCATTTCGTTGTAGAAACGGTGACCGGCCTGACTGACCAGAATCGCCCCGCCGCCGCGAATGGCTTCTGAAATCAGGTAAGACGTGGTTTGTTCGACCGTCGGGTGGATCTGGATTTCGCCCATGTCCACGGTATCTGCGCCCAGTTTTTGCAACATCGCGATGCCGCTGCCGGTCGCGCCCGCGTGGTTGGTCGTGACGAAACCGTCAAGATCCGGACGGTAGCTCACCACCATGTTGCGGTTGGCGCTGAAACCGCCGGTGGCAACAATGACGCTTTTCGCATTCAGGATACGGGTGTCATTGTATTCATCGACCACCTGCACGCCGGAGACTGCGCCGTTTTCGAACAGGATTTCCGAAACAGACGTTTCCAGCAGAACTTCGATTTCGCGTTTGTTGATGTTTTTCACCAGACCGCTGATGAGGAATCCGCCCACCGCAGAACGGTCTGCCGGACGGTGCGTGCGGTCGATGCTCATCCCGCCGGTGATGGTGATGTCGTTAAGTTCGATCTCTTTCGCCGCCAGCCATTCGATGGCTTCCGGCGCCAGTTCAACAAACTCACGCAGCAGTACCGGGTTGTTTTTAAACTTCCCGCCTTTCAGCGTTTCGTCATAGAACAGGTCTTTGCTGTCTTCTATGCCTTTGAGTTTCTGGAAGCGTGTTTCTGCCGCATTCATCCCGACGGAGGCTTTGATGGTGTTGCCGCCAATGGTCGGCATTTTTTCGATAATCACCACATGTGCGCCGTCGTCGTGCGCCTGAATCGCCGCCGCCAGCCCTGCGCCGCCGCTGCCGATGACCACAACGTCAAAGTTTTGCGGTGCCTGCGGGTTACCGCCTTCATCTATGACGTGTTCTTTGTTCGAGGTTGTCATGGCGCGTGAAACGGCTTTTTTCAGCGCCTCACTCTGCGTGGTTGCGCCGGTAATCGCATCAACGTGCGGGCTGTTGGCCACCAGCATGCGCGTACGCAGGCTTTCGAACGTGGTGGTGAAATCAACGTCCAGCGAGTCATCTTTGACCAGCTGAATATCGGTAATACGGTCAGTATCGAGCACCACGTTGATTTTCAGTTTCAGCGCTTCGGCTTCTACTTTCTCCTGATAAACGCCGGCCTTATATTTACGGCCGGTGACGCTGGTGTCGCGGATCATGGCATCGACCAGCGAGAAGCGCCACAGCGGTTCCGGAATATTCAGCTCTTCACGTTTGTGGCTGTCGATATACAGCTCGAGGTGATCGTTATTAATGATGCGGTCAGCCCAGTCCGGGTACGCGATGCAGGCTTTGCCCACCGCCACCAGATCAAAGCCGTGTTCCAGCGCGCTTTCGGCATCGGATTTATTCACCACACCGCCCACACCAATCACTGGCACTTTGGCCAGCGTCTCAGAACGCATGGCGCGGAATTTAGTGATAAGCGGCGTCGGGTCCTGGGTATCGACAATAGAAGGACGCAGCAGCTGGCCGACGGAGAAATGCACGTAATCCAGCCCGCGCGCGGCGAGTTTTTCCAGCAAGTACATCGTGTCGTCGAAACGAATGCCGGGCACTTCCAGCTCTTCCGGCGAGAAACGGTAGCCGATAATAAAGGAGGCGTCGGCGAAGCGTTTCGCCATTTTATGGGTGATTTCCAGCACTTCCATCGGGAACAGCGCGCGTTTGTCGCGGTCGCCGCCCCACTTATCGGTGCGCTGGTTGGAGTTCGGGGAATAGAACTGCTGAATCAGATACGTGTTCGCACCGTGGATTTCCACGCCGTCGAATCCGGCTTTAATCGCACGGTTCACCGCATCACCAAATTTGGTGATCATGGTTTCCACTTCTTCGCCGGTCAGTTCTTTCGGTGTGGTGGCACCTTCACGCGGCGCGGCGATAGCACTTGGCGCAACCGGCGTACGGCCCCCGATCAGTTCAGGTTCAACCATACGGCCGCCGTGATAAATCTGAAGGATCGCTTTCGACCCTTTGGATTTGATAGCATCCGCAATTTTTTTCAGGCCGGGAATTTTGTTGTCGCTGTCGATGGCAATCGCGCCCGGAAACGCCGGGCCTAAACGATCAATGAAGCAACACTCAACGATGACGGTCCCGATGCTGCCGGCGCGGTCGCGGTAATACTCCACCAGTTCGCTGGTGACTGTACCGTCGTAAAAGCCCGTACAGGTGGTCATTGGCGCCATCAGCAGGCGGTTTTTCAGCACCGCGCCGTTGGGCAGCGTCAGTGGCTTAAGGACCGGGGTGAGCTTATTCATGTTGATCAACTCCGCAATTTAAAAGTCTTGAATTTTCCGTGGCCGCATTACTTACCGTTAAATTAAGCAATCCGATGCAGGTGATGAATTTAAAAAATCGGTCTGATTTTTTGTTTACTTTTCTGTTTATGCGAATAAAGAAAAGGGCGATGTGGGTCGTTATAACGTTCGAGGGAACAGGAGTTGTTTATTTACCCGACATTAAATCAAATACCATCTCCAATTGTTATCGAGCGATTGACAAAAATCAACTTTTGATTAACATAAAAAATCTCACCTGATAAATCAGCAGGTTGAACCCGAAAACTGGCGTTTGTGAAATTTTACTCTACATTCTCATTAGCAGGACTTTTTGCCAAAAAATAACCACACAACTTACGGTGGTATTTTATTTAAATAATAATGACTTCGCGGGGTCATGCAGGTTACAGATAATATTTAGTTTTTAATCATCTCTTACTCAAAACATCATCTTTTTGTAATACGTGACAAGCTTCCGATAAAGAAAAATTCATGGATTTAAGATGTCGAAGTGAAATAGCAAAATGACTTTTTCGAATACGAAATCACGCATGGACAACCAGGGCGTAACGCTTCCTTTCAATCACGGGCAGACCAAACTATGAAACCCACAACGACTTTGAATGACCCCAACAAGGCTGCTCCGGCCTCTGCGGGGCAAAAAAAACGTCTGATCATGCTATTCCTGCCAGTTCTGGTGGCAGTGCTGTTGCTGCTGACGCCGGTTCCCGCCGGATTACAACCTTATTCCTGGCATTTCTTCGCCGTCTTCGTCGGGGTGATTGTCGGGCTGATTTTCGAGCCTTTGCCCGGTGCGGTGATCGGCCTGACCGGCGTGGTGGTCATCGCGCTGTTTGGCCAGTGGCTGTTATTCAGTCCGGCAGAACTGGCAGATCCGAAGTTTAAAATGCCGACCGAAGCCTTTAAATGGGCGGTCAGCGGCTTTGGTAACTCCACGGTCTGGCTGATTTTCGGTGCCTTCATGTTTGCCGCCGGTTATGACAAAACGCAGTTTGGCCGCCGTCTGGCACTGATTCTGGTGAAATATCTGGGTCGTCGCAGCCTGACGCTCGGTTACGCCATCACCTTCGCCGACCTGCTGCTCGCGCCCTTCACGCCTTCTAACACCGCGCGCAGCGGCGGGACCATTTACCCGATCATCGCCAACCTGCCGCCGCTGTATGGTTCCAAACCGAACGATCCGAGCGCACGTAAAATCGGTTCCTATCTGATGTGGGTTGCGATTACTGCGGCCTGTATTACCAGTTCGATGTTCCTCTCCGCACTGGCCCCGAACCTGCTGGCGCTGGCGCTGGTAAAAAGTATCATCGGTTTCAACATTTCGTGGGGGATGTGGTTCCTCGCCTTCCTGCCGCTGGGCGTGATTCTGATCCTCACCATGCCGCTGCTGGCGTACTGGTTCTATCCGCCGGAAGTCAAAATTAACGATGAAGTCCCGAAATGGGCGAAGGCTGAGCTGGAGAAACTGGGCAAGCTGTCGCGTAACGAAATCCTGCTGCTGATCTTCGTGTGTTCCGCCCTGCTGATGTGGATTTTTGCCGCCGCCTGGATTGAACCGGCGCTGGCCGCGTTACTGGTGGTGGTTCTGATGCTGTGGACCGGCGTACTGAACTGGAACGACATTACCAGCAACAAACCGGCCTGGAATACTTTTGCCTGGTTTGCCACGCTGGTGGCGCTGGCCGATGGGCTTGCGCGCGTCGGTTTCATCGCCTGGCTGGGTAAAGAAGGCGGTCAGTTGCTCAACGGTTTCGACCCGCAGGTCGCCGCTGTGATGCTGCTGATTGCGTTCTTCCTGCTGCACTACCTGTTCGCCAGTACCACGGCGCACACCACCGCGCTGTTACCGGCGATGCTGACTATCGCCGCTGCCATTCCGGGCATCAACATGCCGGTTTACTGCCTGATGATGGTGACGTCGCTGGGTGTGATGGGGATTATCACGCCGTACGGCACCGGCCCGAGCCCGATTTACTACGGCAGCGGTTATCTGCCGACCAAAGATTACTGGCGTCTGGGGACTATTTTCGGCGCCATCTTCCTCGGCGGCATGATGCTGATTGCCTATCCGTGGATGGTTCTGATGTTCTGATCAACGCCACGGCGTTATAAGCAAAAAAGGTGCACTTTTGTGCACCTTTTTTTATGGGCGGGATGAGTCCTGAATAGCGTTGGGGTTTTCCTGTGAAAAATAGTGTTCCACCAGAATAGCCGCACCGTCATCTATCGCCTTGTGGATCAGCTTCACGCAGCGTTTGCTGTCGCCGGTTTCCAGCGCCAGCAGCAGTTGCTCATAATTGTGCTTGCCCTGCGTCACCGGCGAAGACTGCGGATAGAGGTAATTAAAGCACGGGCCGATCTGCACCCAGAGTTGCTCGATCAGCGCCATCAGCGTCGGCATTCCGGCCATCTCATAAAGCGTAAAGCGGAACTCGCGGTTAGCCTCGAGCGCCTCTTCCACCTTGTTTTCTCTTTTGGCGGCCAGGAATTTTGCGTTCAGGTTTTTCAGCAGCGCGATGTGATCTGCGGTGACCCGCTCACAGGCCTGCGACACCGCAAGCCCTTCCAGATTTTTGCGGATCAGCGTGATTTCCTGATAGCGCAACTGGGGAATTTTGGGCACCAGAAACGCCTGCGCGGGCGTGGCATCCAGCGCACCGGCGGAGACCAGGCGCAATAATGCTTCGCGTACCGGCGTGACGCTGGTCCCCAGTTTTTCTGCAATCTCTTTCGTGACCAGTCGCGCGCCCGGCTTGAGTACACCGACAATCAGCGCTCCTTTCAGCTTCGCTTCAACCTGCATCGTCAGGCTGACACGCTGCGCTTTTTCCATCTCAAACATGTGACTTTCCTTTAGCAAAATTATCGATTTACTTTTTCAGTTTAAACTCTGGCTTGCCAAAAATACATTATATAGGATATATCATACATTAAGGAATTGAACATTGATTGAACGTTTTTCTAACGCACCGACTTCATTTAATTCCGTCAACCTTTCTGGCGGCTTCACTTTGGGAATGACCGTAATGAGAATACCTGCCTTCAAACTGGCGTCACTGGCTTTGCTCGTTGGCCTCGCTACACCCGCCGCGTTCGCTTCTGAACTGGTGATCGCGCAAACGACCTCTGCCACGGCAATGGATCCGGGTTTCCTGAAAGAATCCGCCACGCTGGTGGACAACCTCTTTGATACGCTGGTGCTGCGCGATGCCAATATGCAGTTGCAGCCGGGGCTGGCAACCCGCTGGAAATCACTCGACGACACCACCTGGGAATTCACGTTGCGTCAGGGCGTGAAATTCAGCGACGGCGAGCCGGTCAATGCGCAGGCCGTCAAATTCTCTATCGACCGTATCCTTGATCCCGCGAACCATGCGCCGACCATCTCTTATATCCGCACAATCAGGTCAGTGGAAGTCACCGGTGATTATCAGGTGAAAATTCACACCAGCGGCCCGGATCCGCTGTTGCCCACGCGTATGAGTCGCTACCCGACATACATTGTGCCACCGGCGTATGTCACCAAAGTGGGCGCGGCTGAATTTGCGCGTAAACCGGTCGGGTCCGGTGCGTATATCTTGCAGACGTTTATCCCCGACGAAAAAGTCGTGATGCAGGCCAATCCTGATTACTGGCGTGGTAAGCCCGCAATCGATACCGTCACCTGGCGGCCCATTCCTGAAGCTACCGCACGTATCACCGCCCTGCTGACCGGTGAAGTTCAGCTGGTAGATGGCGTTCCGGCCGATCTGGTTCCGGCGCTGAAAAACAAACCGGGCGTGCATCTTGAGCAGGTCAAAAACGGCGGCCTGACGATTTACCTCGGGCTGAAGAACGACCAGAAACCGCTGAACGACGTGCGCGTACGTCAGGCGCTTTCTCTGGCGCTGAACCGCACGGCGTATACCCGCGATTTACTGCACGGTTTCGGGACGCCAACCGGCACGATGGCCGGGCCGAAAGATTTTGGCTATGACGCGATCCCGGCACCGGCACAGGACGTGGCGAAGGCGAAATCCCTGCTGGCCGAAGCCGGTTATCCGCAGGGCTTTACCCTGAAGTTCCAGGCACCGCGCCGTTATATCGCCAGCGCCGATGTGGCACAGGCAGTCGTGCAAGATCTGGCGGCGATCGGCGTGAAAGCCGAACTGGAAGTCCCTGAATGGTCGGTTTATACCCAGCAGGTGGCGGCACAGAAACAGGCTCCGCTGTACATGCTGGCGTGGGGTTCCACACAGACGCTGGACGCCGATGCCGCGCTGTATCCGATTCTGCATTCCGGCGAACCCTATTCGACAGTGAATTCTCCGGAACTGGATGCCCTGCTTAACAGCAGCCGCACCACGGTTGATCCGGCAAAACGCGAGAAGATTTTGCAGCAAATCCAGCAGGTTGTAGCCGTGCAGCAACCGCTGATCCCGCTTTACAAGGAAGATTCTCTGTACGCCAGTGCGGATAACGTGACCTTCAAAGGCCGCGCCGATTCCCGCATTCCGCTGTTCGACCTGAGGCTTAAATGATTTCACTGCGTTCGGTTTTGCAGAGAAAACCCCGTCGTCGCTTTTATGGCGACGGTATTCTCGGCGGCCTTTTGCTGTTGCTGGTCATCATCCCGGCGCTTCTTGCGCCGTGGTTACCCTTGCCGGATCCGTTGAAGAACGATCTGGCCGCGGCATTTTCTGCGCCCGGCAGCCAGCATTTGCTCGGCACCGATCAGCTGGGGCGCGATTTATTGTCACGTATTCTGGCGGGTACCCGCCTTTCGCTGATGGTGGTATTGCTTGCGGCGGTGATTGCGGCGGTGATCGGTTCGGTGCTTGGCATGATTGCCGGATACGTGGGCGGCTGGCTGGACGCGCTGATCATGCGCCTGATGGACATTCAGCTGGCGGTGCCGTTTATCCTGCTGATCTTACTGGTGATGGCACTGTTCGGCGCGTCGCTCACCAACATCATCCTGATCATGGGTGTCACCAGCTGGGCGATTTACGCCCGCGTGGCGCGCGCCAAAACGCTGGAAATTCGCGAGCTGGAATATATCGAATCCGTCAAAGCCATGGGTTTTTCGACGCCGCGCATTTTGCTGCGCCACGTTTTACCCAATCTCATGACGCCGCTGATTGTGCTGCTGACGCTGGATATCCCGCGGCTCATCGTGCTTGAAGCCTCGATTGGTTTTCTCGGCATGGGCATTCAGCCACCAACGCCGACGCTGGGAAATCTGATCGGCGAAGGCCGTTCTTACATGCTGCTCGCACAGTGGCTGGTGCTGTATCCGGGGCTGGTGATTGCCGCGCTGGTGATCGGCTGCAACCTGCTCGGCGACAGCCTGCTGCGCAAAACCCACACGAGGCTCGACTGAAATGCTGCGTTATATCCTGCAACGCCTCGGGCAATCCGTGCTGGTGATGTTCGGCGTTTCCCTGCTGATTTTCTACAGCCTGCATCTCACCGGCGATCCGGCGGCGGTCATGATGCCGCCCGGCTCGAGCCAGCAGGAAATCGAAAATTTCCGCCATAGTATGGGCTTTGACCGCTCGCTGATCTGGCAATACTGGCATTACCTGACCGGCGTTTTACACGGCGACCTTGGCGAATCCCTGCGCTACAGCCAGCCGGTCACGGAGTTAATTGGTCAGCGCGTTCCCGCCACGCTGCTGCTCGCCGTCAGCGCTTTGCTCTGGAGCACGGTTGCCGGTTTGCTGCTCGGTATCGTCAGCGCGCTGTATCAGAACACTGCGTGGGATTTGCTGTCGCGCCTGCTGGCGTTCAGCGGTCAGGCAATTCCGGTTTTCTGGCTGGGCCTGCTGCTGATTATCGTATTCAGCCTGAACCTGCGCTGGCTGCCGTCCGGCGGCTATGGCAGTGCCAGTCAGCTCATCATGCCCGCGCTGAGCCTCGGCGCGTATTACATGAGCGCAATTGCCCGCCTGATCCGCGCCAGCCTGATTGACGTGATGCAGCAGGATTATATCCGTACCGCGCGCGCCAAAGGGCTGAGTGCCTGGCGAATTGTAGTGCGCCACGGATTGCGCAATGCGCTGATCCCGGTCATTACCGTTCAGGGCATGTATTTCGCCTCGCTGCTCGGCGGCGCGCTGGTGACGGAAATCATTTTTGCCTGGCCGGGCATTGGCCGCCTCGCCGTACAGGCCATTCAGAACCGTGATTTCCCGCTGGTACAGGCCATTGTGCTGCTGGCCGCGCTGGTGTTCGTCGGCATCAACCTGATTATCGACCTGCTCTATGTGGTACTGAACCCGAGGATCCGCCTGTGAGTATTTCCATTACGCCCGCGATTTACCCGACGCTGGATTTGCTGTCTGCCATCACGCCGTTTGCCAGCGTTGCAGGCCAGATTGATCAGCAACGCGCGCTGGCGCAGTGGCTGGAAGACTGGATCCGTACTGAACTGGGCGGCGTGCCGGTGCTGGCGGTAAGTGAACAAACCGTGCAAAACGCCCCGCCGCTGGTGCATATGCGCATTGACCGGCAGGCGGAAAAAACGCTGGTGCTTTACAACATGTATGACGTGATGCCCGCAGATGACGCGGGCTGGGAATTTCCGCCGTTCAGCGGCGGCGTATCTGAATGGCCGGGCGTCGGCGAAGTGTTTATTGCGCGCGGTGCCGAGAACAATAAAGGCCCGCTGGCGGGCATGCTGATGGCACTGAAATCACTGTGCGACAGCGGAAAACTCAGCGCCAATATTGAAATTATTCTGGAAGGCGAAGAAGAAACGGGCAGCGGCCAGCTGCGCCGCTATCTGGCGCAGGATCCTTGCCCGGTTTCAACCGCCAGCGCGGTCTTTTTCCCGTCGCTGTGCGAATACGGTGGCGGCGAGCCGCGCGTTTATCTCGGATTCAGCGGGCTGAGCGGCGGACGGTTAAAAGTCAGCGGCGGCAAATGGGGCGGCCCCTCCGCGGCGATTCACGCCAGTAACGCTAACTGGATCGCCAACCCCGTCTGGCGGCTGGTTGCCGCGCTGAACGCCATCGCGCCCGCGCATAACAGCGGCGTGATTGCCCGGCAGGTGATTGATGAAGAAGCCAACCGGCTGCTTTGCGCACTTGCCGCGCAGTTCAGCATCACCGATGAATTACGGTTCCGCCGCAGTGAAACCTTATCCGTCAGCGGCGATACGCTGGCCTGCCTGCAACAGCTGATCAACGGCGCGGTGCTGAATATTTCGGAAATCCGCAGCGATCCGCTGGAGTCACGCGGTGTCATTCCCCGCAGCGCCAGCGCCGAAATTGCGTTGCGCGTTCCGCCGGGCATTGACGGTGAGAACCTGCTGGCCGTGATCCGCCAGACGCTCGCCCGCCCGGAATTCGACGGTGTGGAACTGGAACTCGACGACAGTTATCCCGGCCACCGTTTTGCTCATAACAGCCCCGGCGTGGATGCCCTGCTCACCAGCTACGAATTACAGGGCGCGAAGCCGCAGATCTGGCCATGGGCACCCGGCTGCGCACCGGCTTACACCTTCGCGCGCGTGGCACCGGCCTTTCTGATTGGGGGGCTTGGCCACGGCGGCAACGCGCACGGCGTGAACGAGTTCGTCACCCTGCACGGGCTGGAACGTTTTCAGCAGTCGGTCACTGAATGGATCACTCTGTTCAGCGTGGAACCCCCTTTTTCTACACCGGCGGTTTAGCCGCCGGTGTTTTGCGTCAACTCCCGGGAAAGTTTTAAAAATAAACCAGCAGGATATTTACCATGAAACAGTCCGATGATTTTGAAAGAGTTTCACTGGGGTTCTTCCCCACGCCACTTGAACGCCTGACCACATTAGGTGACTCACTTGGCGTCACGCTGGACATCAAACGCGATGATTACACCGGTTTCGGCGGCGGTGGCAATAAGGTCCGTAAGCTGGAATATCTGATGGCCGATGCCTGCCGCAAGAACGTGGATGTGGTGATCACCACCGGCGGACATCAGTCAAATCACGCGCGTATGGTCGCCGCCGCCGCGCGTAAGTTCGGCATGAAACCGGTGCTGGTGCTGCGTGGCAATCAGCCCGGGACGTATCAGGGCAACCTGCTGCTCGACAAACTCTTTGGCGCAGAGCTGGAGTTTCTCGATCCGGACGGCTATTTCACTCAGATTGAAGGGGCGATGAACGCCCATGCTGACGCCGCACAGGCGCGGGGTGAAAAAGCTCTGATTATCCCGCTGGGCGGTGCCACACCACTTGGCGCACTGGGTTATGTCCGCGCCATCGAAGAAATGGACGCTCAGCTGAAAGAGCGCGGCGAACCTGCGTCGGACGTCATCGTCGCCCCAACCGGCTCCGGCGGGACGCTGGCCGGATTGTACGTCGGTGCGCGCCGTTACTGGCCGCACACCAAAATTGTCGGTATCAGCGTCAGCGCCAAAGCCGACTGGTTTCAGACCCGCATTTCAGCCATGGCGCAGGATTGCGCTGACCTGCTCGAGTGGCCGCAAAGCTGGACGCCGGAAGATATCTGGATTGAAGACGGTTTTGTCGGCACCGCCTACGGTGTGCCTTCTGACGGCGGTATCGATGCCATTTACCGTGTTGCACAGGCCGAAGGTGTGTTGCTGGATCCGGTTTACACCGGCAAAGCGATGCACGGCTTAATCAGCCTGACGGAGCAAGGCAAAATCAGCGCCGGTTCACGGGTGATTTTCGTGCACTGCGGCGGCTCACCGGCGCTTTATCCGTTTGCACAAACGTTGCTGGAGCACTGAATATGACATCCGGTTTTCGCACACTGAACCGCGCGGACGTGGTGGCGCTGGGCGGCACCGATCCGCAGGCTGCGCTGGAAGATATCTGTGACGTTGTCACGCTGATGCGCCAGAATACGGCGCAGATGCCTGCGGAAACCCACGTCAGTTTAGGCACGCCGCGCGGCAAAGCCTATGCCTTGCCCGCCAGAGTTGGCGGGCGGTTTAACGCCGCCGGGGTAAAATGGACCGCACATCGCCCGGATGCTCAGGACCCGTTCCCGCAGGCGATGGCGCTGACGCTGATTAACCGCGCCGATAACGGCCAGCCGCTCGGGCTGGTGGAGAGCGGCGCGCTGACCGCCACGCGCACCGCAGCGGTGTCGGCCCTTGCGCTGCGCCATGCCGCGCCGCGTCCGGTTCAGCGCGTGTTACTGCTCGGTGCAGGCGTTCAGGCGATGGCGCATCTCGACATGCTTCGCCAGCTTTTCCCCCATCTGCACCAGGTCAGCTGGTGGGATCGCAGTGCGTCTGCGTTGCCGGTGGATACCACGCAATTCCCCTGGCCGCTGATTCGGGTTCCCGATCTTCACAATGCGCTGGCGCAGGACGCTGACGCCGTGATCACCTGCACCAGCGCCGCCGAACCGCTGCTCGGGCCGGAAGCGATCCGCGCCGGTCGTCTGGTGATTCAGGTTGGCTATCACGAAGTGTCTTTCGCAGCGATTAACCGCTCGACGCGCGTGCTGGTTGATTTATGGGGAGATTTCTGTGAAACCAGCGCCAAAAGTCTGTTTCAGATGTACCGCGCCGGAAAATTCCTGCCCGAACACGTGGACGCCGATTTAGGCAATCTGCTGCTCGACGGCTGGCGACCGGCGGCTGATGACAGCGTGTATTTCTCCCCGTTCGGCCTCAACGTTTTTGACATCGCCCTCGCATCGCGCGTACTAAAACTCGCCGCCGAACGCGGAACGGGCACGCTTTTATCGCTTTTCCCGGAGTAAGACTTTGGCTGTTTATCCTTTACCCGCACAAAATGTTCTCAATCACCGGCGGCTGATCGGTGCCGCAGAGCTGTTGTCGCGCCGCCAGCTTGGGCAGGAATTTGCCCTGATTGACGTCCGTGAATTCTCACAGTGGCAGGCCGAAACGTTGCCCGGCGCACTTCATCTCAACGTGTACGATTATTTTATTCCCGACAGCACCGTTGCAGGCATCCGGGGCATGGCGGATGCCTTCCACCGGGCATGGCAACAACTGACGATCAGTGACAACGTCACGCCAGTATTCTTCGAACAACAGGTGGGTATGCGTTCCCCGCGCGGCGCATGGTTTGCGCAGTTCGGCGGCATCGACAATGCGCTGATACTGGACGGCGGACTGGACGCCTGGGTACAGGCAGGCGGCAAATTACAGCCCGGCACCGGACGCAGCGCGGTGGTCAGCCCGGACAGCCCGGACGCTTTAAACTCCCCGGTTTATCATAAGGACCTGACTGCCACGCGCGATGAAGTGCTGAACGCGCAGGCCAGTGGCGCACAAATTCTGGATGCGCGTCGCCCGACGGAATTCAGCGGTGAATTTGCGCATGAATGCTGCCATCGCGCAGGCCGGATCCCCGGCGCGAAACTGCTTTTCTGGGAAGATGTGGTGCAAAACGGCGCATTTCTCAGCGCAGAGGAAATCCGTCAGCGGGCAGAAGCCGCGGGCTTATCGCCTGACCGGCGGGTGATCATTTATTGTCATCGCGGCGCGCGGGCGGCTACGGTGTACACCGCGCTTCAGCTGGCCGGTTATCGCCAGCTGGCGGTGTACGTGGGGTCATGGCATGAATGGGCGGAACACCAGGAACTGCCGATGCTGACGGGCTGTTAACCCGCCCGACGCAGTTGCAGCGCCCGCGTGATATCGGGCGCGGCGGCCAGTAAGGTTTGCGTATAACGATGTTGCGGCGCACGCAGAACCCGCGCCGTATCGCCGCTTTCCACGATTTTCCCGTGATACAGCACTACCACGCGATCGCACACCTGTTTCACCGCCGCCAGATCGTGACTGATAAACAGCACAGTCAGCCCGAGCTGCTGGCGTAAGCGATCCAGCAGCGCCAGAATCTGCCCGCGTACCGAAAGATCCAGCGCCGAAACCGCTTCATCCGCCACCAGTAATTCAGGCTCCAGCGCCAGCGCACGGGCGATTGCCACACGCTGGCGCTGACCGCCTGAAAATGCGCCGGGCAGGCGGCTGGCGTGATGCGCTTCCAGCCCGACGAGTTTCAGTAATTCTTCTACCCGCGCCTGTATCAGTGCCGCAGGCCGCAGTTTATACACGCGCAGCGGTTCGGCAATCTGCTCGCCGATAGTAATTTTTGGATTCAGGCTGGCGTAGGGGTCCTGAAAGATAATCTGCGCACGGCGGCGCATTTTTTGCCGCGTCCCGTGGCTGGCCAGTGTCAGCGATACGCCGTCAAATTCGATATCGCCGCTGTCGGTGTCCGTCAGGCCAATGATGGCGCGCCCGAGTGTGGTTTTGCCGGAACCGGATTCACCGATCAGCCCGAGAATTTCACCCCGGCGGATATCCAGCGTGGTCGGGAAAAGCACCGTCTGACGCTTAGCCGGAACAAAGGGCAAACGCTGCGCCTGCGGATAACTTTTGGTCAGCCCGCGCAACCGCACCAGCGGCGAATCCGCGCTGATTTCACCGGTCTTTTCACGCGGCTCCGGCTGCGACGCGCCAATCAGTTTGCGGGTATACGGCTCCTGCGGATCCGTCAGCAACTGCGCCACCGGCCCCTGCTCGACCAGATATCCCTGATGCATTACGTAAGCGCGGTCGGCGTAACGCGCCACCACGCTCAGGTCATGCGTAATCAGCAAAATGCCCATGTCCATTTCCTGTTGCAGTTCCTGCAACAGCGTCAAAATTTGTGCCTGAATGGTGACGTCCAGCGCCGTCGTCGGCTCATCCGCAATCAGCAACGCCGGTTTACAGCTGATGGCGCTGGCGATCATCACCCGCTGGCGCATCCCACCGGAAAGCTGGTGAATATACTGCTTTGCCCGTTGTGCCGGGTTCACAATCCCGACGCGATCGAGCAATGCTACCGCTTCGCGATGTGCCTGTTTCCAGCTCAGCTGCTGATGGCGAACCAGAACCTCGGCAATCTGCTCCCCGACTTTCAGCACCGGATTCATGCTGGTCATCGGTTCCTGAAAAATCATCGCCAGCCGTTTCCCGCGCACCGGCGCGTCAAAGGGGGTGTTCGGGCTGGCAATCTTCTGATCATCGAGCCAGATTTCACCGCCGTTCATACTCACGCCGGGCGGCAACAGCCCCATCAGTGCCAGCGAACTCAGGGTTTTCCCCGAACCGGACTCACCGACCAGCGCCACAATTTCACGGCGGTTTACCTGCAATGAAACCTGCTTTACCAGCGGTAAACCGGCGGCGGTATGAAGGGCAAGAGAGCGGACATCAAGAAGCGGTCTGGCAGTTGTCATGTGCAAATCCGGCGAAGAAATGAACTTAGAGAATATATCGTATATCTTAAGGTAACAACCCGAATGCAGGGCCTGGGTTAGACAGATTTGTACGGGGTTATGCCCGTTTGGTTGGTGGACACAAAAAGACCGGCCCTATTCCGCCGGTTCATTTCGCTCCCGTTTTAATGCTCAGACCTGCGCCATCCCGCCGTCGACGAAGAGTTCGACGCCGTTGATAAAGCTGGCGGCATCAGAGGCCAGGAATGCAACGGTTTTGCCGATTTCTTTCGGTTCACCCAGACGGCCTAACGGGACTTGTGCGGCCAGCGCATCGAACAGGCCCTGACGGTGTTCTTCAGGAACCAGGTCGCCTAAGCCCGGTGTGCGGACCGGCCCCGGGCTGACGACGTTGACGCGGATGCCGCGGTCTTTCAGATCCAGTGCCCATGAGCGGGCAAAGTTACGCACGGCGGCCTTACTGGCGCTGTACACACTGAAACTCGCCGTGCCCAGCACCGACGTAGTGGAGCCGGTCAGGATGACCGATGCGCCATCGGTCAGCAGCGGTAGAGCTTTCTGAACCGTGAATAATACGCCGCGAACGTTGGTGCCGAAAATCCGGTCGAAGTGTTCTTCGGTGATGCCGCCCAGCGGTTGCATATCGCCGCCACCGGCGTTGGCGAACAGAATGTCCAGACGTCCTGCGGTTTTGGCGATTTGTGCATAAACCGCATCAAGGTCGGCCAGAACGGAAGCGTCGGCGCGGATACCCGTTGCCGCAGCGCCGATTTCAGCGACGGCGGCGTCCAGTTCTGCCTGACGGCGGCCGGTGATAAAGACCTGCGCGCCCTGTTCTGCCAGCTCTTTCGCTGTACCCAAACCAATGCCGCTTGTCCCGCCGGTGACCAGTGCAATTTTACCGTTCAGTGGAGTTGTCATTTTTCATTCCTCAAAGTCAGATCAGGTTAAGTAAAGTGGCCTGAGGTAGGTGACCATTGTCGGCCGCCTCAGGCATGGCGGTAATTTAGCGCCCGACGGTTTATTGAAAAATAGCGAAAAATGAAAATGACTATTTCTGTGCGTGTATAATCAAAACATCGGATAACCGGCGGGAAAAGCGTGTGGATCAGTTAACGGCAATACGGGCGTTTGCCCGGGTGGTTGAGGCGGGCAATTTCACCCGCGCGGCGGATTCTCTGGATATGCCCAATGCGACGCTGAGCAAAATGGTGCAGGAACTGGAGGCACATCTTGGCGTGCGGTTGTTACAGCGCACCACACGGCGCGTGACGGTGACGCCGGAAGGCAGTGAATATTATGAGAAAACGGCGCGCATTCTGCGCGATCTCGACGATGTCGATACGGCCTTTAACGCCGTGCGCAGCAAGCCACGCGGGCTGTTGCGCATTGACGTCGGCGGTTCAACGGCACGCGATGTGCTGATCCCGGGACTGGCTGATTTTATGACGCGTTATCCCGAAATCCGTCTGGATCTGGGCGTTTCTGACCGTCCGGTTGATCTCATCAGTGATAATGTGGACTGCGTGATACGCGGCGGGCCGCTGGACAACTCTTCGCTGATTGCCCGCAATATCGGCCATGCGACGCTTATCACCTGTGCGACACCGGCTTATCTGAAAGCCTTCGGCACACCGGCTTATCCCGATGAATTGAAAAACGGCCACCGGCTGGTGAGTTATCTTTCACCGCAGAATGGCCGGGCTTTTCCGTTTCGTTTTGAACGCGATGGCGGGAAAACGGAAATTAAGGTCGATCACCGTATCGGCGTGAATGAAAGCAACGCCCATCTGGCGGCCGGACTTGCCGGTCTGGGGATTATCCAGACGTTCAGCTATTCCATTTGCGAGGCGCTGCACCGCGGAACGCTGGTGGAAATCCTGACAGAGTGGCGGCCTGCACCCTATCCGTTCCATGTGGTCTATCCGCAAAACCGCCACGTTCCGCATCGCCTGCGCGTGTTTATCGACTGGCTGGTGGAAACCTTTCCGCCCAAAGTCAGCGGTCAGCTGCCAGCAATACAGAGCTGAAAATCGGACAGCAGGCCGCCACGTTGCTGGCAGATAAAATTGAAGGATTGCCGGTGGCGCAAAGCGTGGTGGATATCGGTTTTACGCTGATTGCAAGAGGTTCAGCGTAAAACCGTTGAGGCAAATTTTCAGGATTCGAACATTTCCGCGCCGATATACGACCCTTCTTTCGGCGCAGGCGGCACAAAGAAGATCCCCGAACCGATGTGGGAAATGTATTCGTTCAGCGCATCGGAAGAACCCAGACGGGTTTGCAGCGCTTCAAACTGCGCGGGATCTTTCTGATAACTGATAAACAACAGGCCGGCGTCCAGCTGCGCCATGTTATTCAGACCGTCCGTGTAGTTGTAAGAACGGCGTAAGATTTTGATGCCCTGATTATTTTCATGCGACGCCAGACTGATGTGCGCGGTCGCCGGAATGATCAGGTTTCCGTCTGCATCCTTCTTCTTAAAATCAGGCGTATCAAATTCCTTTGTGCCGGTTAACGGCGCACCGGAAACTTTGTGGCGTCCGAACACATTGTTCTGATCACTGACGCGATCGGTGTCCCAGCTTTCAATGTGAATTTTGATTTTACGCACGACCTGATAACTGCCGTTTTGCTGCCACGCGGGGCCACCGTCTTTGATCCAGACATATTTGTCGAAATCAGCTTTCTCGGTGATGTTGCGCGTGCCGTCCTTGAAGCCGAACAGATTGCGCGGCGTGGACTGCCCTTTTCCCGCAGACGCACGACCAAAGCCCATGACCGTCCAGCGGGTTTGGGCTGCGCCGGTGCTTTTGGCAATACGCGCCAGATCGCGGATGGCGTGATACGCCACCTGCGGATCGTCCGCACAGGCCTGTAATGACAAATCACCGCCGGTCAGTTCCGGCTGCATATCGTCACTCGGCAACTGCATCAGGTTACGCATCAGCACCGGTTTGTGCTGCGTAAGCCCGAAGGTGTCCGTGAAGACGCGCGGCCCCAGACCGACGGTCACCGTCAGTGACGCCGGGCCGAGATCCATTGCCTCACCGGTATCCATCCCGACGCCGCTGTCACGGGCAGGTTCAACCTGACCGATGGTGCCGCCTTTCATCAGCTGCGCAATTGCCGACGACCAGCGCGCCAGCAGAACCTGCAAGTCCTGACGCGCAGACGTTGTCAGATCAAACGTCATATACATGATATGACGCTGCGGCGGCGTGCTGATCCCCACCTGTCCTTCGTGACCGTAAAAAGAATACTGACGGGAAAGGTCAATTTTATCTTCCGGGTCGCGGGCGGCCGTGGCCTGCCCGTGCGCATAGCTGACCGTTGGAATAGCCAGAGCACTGGCGCCAGCCACTGCTCCTTTCAGCAATTCACGACGAGAAAACTTACCGGCCTCCCTGGCCGGATGGAGTTTGTCGCTCATTCATCAGGCTCCTTTATTCGCCGCCACTTTCTCAGCGATTTTGGACAGTGGTTCCTGCAACGCCTGAATGGTGCGGCTCAGTTTGGCGGCATCAGACGCTTTCAGTTCAGCCGTGTAGTATTTGTATCCGCCCGGGACTTTAGGATCACGATAGGCTTCCAGCATGTCGTGAACGGCAGCGAACTGCGCGGCAACCTGTTTAGTCAGCTCCGGATCAATTTTTTCCAGACCCGGTTGCAGGTAAGCAAATGCCTGCTGCGCGCCTTCGACGTTACCGGCGAAATCCACCAGATCGAAGTGGCTGAATGCCTCTTCTTCCCCGTTGATTTTGGTGTTTTGCACTTCTTCCAGCAGGTCGGCTGCGCCGTTAGCCAGATCTTCCGGTTTGTAGGTCAGCGCTTTGGTCAGCGCGTCCAGACGCACCACGTTCTGCTGCAATTCGGTGGACGTTTGTTTGGTTTCGGCGGTGATTTTGCCCTGACCGAACAGGTCACGTTCGATGGCGTGGAAGCCGTGCCAGCCCGCTTTCGGATCCAGATTGGAGGCACGCATGTCGATCAGGTAATCCAGATTCCCGGCGTTATCGGTCGCCTTGAAGCCCGGCAGAATAAACCCGTTCACGTCAGATTCGATACGTTCGTAGAACGGACGCGCTTTGGCGTAATCAGCTTTGGCCGTCGCCAGATCGCCGGCATCGATATCCGCTTTCAGGCGGTTAACGGCCACGACCATCGCGTCCACCACGCCATTCACATAGGTCGCGTAATCTTTGGTGCCCTGCGCCAGAATGGTGGCGGTGCTGCCCTGCGGCTGCGCGGCGCTTTTGCCGGTCACGGTGAAGTCGATCAGTTCACGTTTCGCGCCCGGGCAATAGATTTGGTATTTGCCGCCATCGAGCGTCAGGGTGAATTTCACCGCTGGCAGCCCCGGCGCGAGGTTCTCTTTTTCGCCCAGAATACGGTTGTTGCTCAGCAGTTCTAATTCGGTGATCGCCGTCGCGGTTTTGTTCACCACGTTAAACGTCACCGGGCCGGCTTTCGCAGAATTGTGATCCACTTCGCAGGTGCCGTCTGCGGCGCTGGTCATGGTGATATTCACTTCAGAAACGCCGTTTTTCACCGGAGCCGCTGATGCCGCATTGGCAGGCGCTTCCACGGAAAACATCAGCAATGCCGTCAGACCCGCGGCCGTCATCAGAGAATCTTTTTTCTTAAACGTCTTAATGCGCATAAGTTTCCTATCCTTTATTTATTTTTTGGCAAGCCAGTGTGTAATGGGGAACCGAATGACAGGCCGTCTTTATCCGAAACAGAAAGCCGTTCATTGCGGAGTTTCAAGAGAACCCGTAATGCAGAGATGACAAAAATAAGGGCCAGCGCCACCAGAAGGACAGGCAACATGACAGCCCAAAAACGGTAAGTATCCTGATAAGTTTGCATCTGTTGCAGCGCGTCAGAAACGCTCTGCTGATACGCGCCGCTCACCTGCCAGTTACAGTCGGACGCCGCCGCCGTAGGATGGCGCGCCGTGACGGTGCGCGGAGATTGCAGGCCGCTGCCTGAAAGCGTGATCACTTCGTCGGCCTGCGCGCTGGCCCCCAGCAAAACGCCCTGCGCCACGGAAACCTGAACGTTACAGTGAAGCGTCCACGCCGCCTGATACGGCCCCGGATGCTGCGCCGGATCCAGCCCGATGGGGATACGGTTGCCGTACAACGCCACCACCGCATCGAGATCCAGAATCGCCGGTGCGCCCGGCGGCGAATACGTACTTTTAACCGTCCATTCATCCGCTGGCATTCCGGCCTGGCTGCCCGCCGTTGCCGCATCCGCAGGCAGGTTAATCAGGGTGGCACCGCCGCTGGCCGTTTTTACACTCAGCTGATAACCGTTTCCGGCCACCGGCAGAAGTTGTAACTGCCCCGCAGCGTCTTGCGCGTCATTGCTGACCAGCGGCGCGGTATCCGGCACCTGAAGCGTAAAAGTGGGATAAAACAGCAACAGAGAAATGGCCGCCAGCGCCAGTACTGCGGCGGACGCCAGCAAAGTGCGGGCAGCAACTTTTGGAGAAGGACGACGGTTTGCGGGCCAGTAAATCATCACAGTGACAATCGCGATGTAGAGCACCCAGCCAAAAGTTTCAATCAGGTTCGGATCGGCAGGAATGCCCAGAACGCCGGTGATCAGCGCCGAACGAACCGTGCCCGGCGGCACCAGCCAGGAGAGATCGGCAACGCGCTGCTGCCCGATGTTGAGCCAGCCCGCTTCGTGCGCGGTCATCAGTGAGGTAATAATCAGGCCACCGGCGACGAAAATCAGGAACAGGCCGGTGAAGCGGAAGAAACGGGAAAGGTTGATGCGGATGCCGCCGTAATAAATCCCGCAGCCGATAAATACCGCCACCAGCAGGCCGATAACCGCCCCGGCGGCAGCCCAGGCCGCCGACTGCGCCACCGAGAAAGTAGCCAGCAGGAAGACGCTGGTTTCAAAACCCTCTTTAAGCACGGCCAGAAATGCCATGCTCGCCAGCGCCCAGGCGCCCGACTGGCTGATCGCCTGCGCGGCCTCGCTTTCCAGCTCTTTCTTCATGTTGTGGGCGTGTGTGTTCATCCACAAAATCATGCCGGTGACGAAGAAGACGGCAACGCCGCCAATCACCGATTCCATCCCTTCCTGCCCCGCCTGCGGCAGCGCGCGTTCGGTCAGATCCAGCGCCACACCGACCACCACAGAAAGCACCACGGCAAGCACCACGCCGACCCACATCGCGGTCAGACTTTTGCCATTCTTACGGAGAAACGCCGCAATGATCCCGACGATAAGCGCGGCTTCTAAACCTTCACGAAGTCCGATAATAAAAGTGGCTAACAAAGGGCTGACTCCGCGGCAACAAGAAGCATTATCAATTATTAATGATAATTGATATCAGTTGCCCGAACAGGAAGGAAGAAATGGAGTATGAGGATTTGCAACAGAGTAATGTGAAATTAAGAATATGGTGTAAAGAGTGCTTTATTTGTAACCAAATAATAAACAGAGAAGAAAAACGTCAAAGTGAAGGTAGCGGTGCAGAAAATTATCGTTCACATTCAGGCCAACGTCATGCCTGACTACGGCGTCTGAGGCTGATGATTTGTTGTACAGATTCCCGCAACGTAATGGTGCGGAAGATATCCCGCATCATCGACACATCCGCCATTAAACCGCGCAGCCAGCCCATTTTAGCGGCTTTGTACGGGCTGATAACGCCCTTCCAGCTGACCACCTGTACGCGAAATCCGGCGGCGATCCACAACCGGTTGATCCAGACTTCCAGCCCGAAATGCGGCAAAGCGCGGATTTCGTCCAGCCGCGTTGCCATCAGTTCGCGCGCAAACACCCGCTCGCCGGAAATATAATCCAGCCCGATACACCGCCAGATCCACGGGCTGTTGCGCCTCAGACTGATAGTCACATCCGCCTGATTTTGTATTACCGGCTGAACCAGCCGGGTGATATCACACTCGTTCAGCCCCATGAGATCGGCATCCAGCATCAGCAGATGGCTGCCCCTTGCGGCCGCAATGCCTTCCGCCACCGCGTGGCTTTTACCCTGATTTTTTGCCAGCCTGACCACGCGAACGCCCTTTTCCCGCGCCACGTTTGCGGTGTTATCCGCTGAACCGTCATCCACCACGATAATCTCAAACAGCAAGGGATGGTTGCGCACGACATCCAGCACTTTGCCGATACGCGTCGCTTCATTACACGCCGGGATAATGCAACTGACGGTGATCATTCTTTGCTCCTCATCCACATGATGCCCGCGGCAACCAGCACGATAAGCAGCCCGAGCGAGACGTACAGGATCCAGTTGTTCACCTGCGCGATGATGTCGCCGAACATCCAGCCGATCGCCAGCAGAAACAGGCTCTTTGGAATGGCGGCGATGATGTTGTAGAACAGAAACGGGATAAGCGACATCCGCGCCATGCCCGCGCCGGTCAGCACCAGCGCTCCGGCGGAATGGGTCAGCTTGGCTAACACCAGCAACCGCCCGCCTTTGCTGTCAAAACTGCGCACCATCTTTTCCAGTCTGGGCTGCGTCAGCCCCAGACGCGCCAGCCAGCCGGGCGGTTGTCCGTCCGGCCCGATCACCCAGCGCCCCAGCGAGTAAAAAAGAATATCCCCGAGAATTTCTCCCGCCATCACCACGGCGAAGATGACGGATAAACTGAAATAGTTGAGGCGGACAAAATAACCGGCAAGCACCGTCACCACCGGCCCTTCGATAATGGCCAGCGGCGTCAGAAACAGCAATCCGTGCGCTTTAATCAGTGATTCAAGGGTTTCAAGAGCAAACATACGGTCCTTATTTTCCCGGCGACTGACTCACAGGCACGGGTTGTTTTTTACCTGATAGTTTTATTTTACCGGTTAACGTTGTTCCACCGGCGAGGCGTTTTTCGCCTGAAGGATTGCCGCGCCAGGTAAAACCGCGCCCTGCCCAGCACCCTAACCACAGCGCGGGCATCATGATATCCCGCAGACACATCGCCAGAATATCCCTCAGCTGATGCGGCCAGCCGAGCGCTTTTGCCAGCGCCCATTCACCGCCAAACCACAACACAAACAGCGCTGGCGGTGCGAACAGCGGCAAATCACCGGCGGCGGTCAGCCAGGTGACGGCGGCCAGCGCGGGCAGAAAACCCATAATAATTTCGGGCACGAACAGCCAGAAAAATCCGGCACGACGGATACGCGCCCAGCGTAATTGCCTGCTCCAGACCGCGTCCAGCGTGCGATGCCCGACGGGCTGGGCAAAAGGCTGCGCCGGTAGACGCACTTTCAGCCCGGCGCGTCTCACCAGCTTGGTTGAGGCCACGTCTTCCGCCATTTCACTGCCCAAGGCCGCCATGCCGCCGCCATTATCGAGCACCTCGCGCCGCCAGCACAGCGTTTTCCCCTGTGCAAAACCGTTACCGAGAAAATCAGACAGATACTGCCAGCGCGCCTGATGCGTGTTGAGCATTGCGGCTTCCACCGCGCCCCAGATATTTTCCGGGCAAATGCCGGTCGCAGGCGAACTGACCATCCCGGTTTTCGCATCAAAAGTATTTACCAGCGAACGCAGATAATCCGGCGGTAAAAGCAGGTTGCTGTCCGCCATCGCCACAATACCGGCAGTGGTGTTTTCCCACGCTTTGTTGAGATTGTTCACCTTCGGATTCGCCGATATTTTGTCATCACCGGTCAGCAAACGCGCACGCTGATGCGGATATTCCGCGATCAGTTTTTCCACCAGAGGGATCACCGGATCAAACCGCGAGGCCACGCAGAACACAATTTCGTAACCGGGATAATCCTGATGAAAGCTGGAACGCAGCGTTTCCTCTTCAAAGGCGTTAAGCCCGCACAGCGGCCGTACCAGTGCGATAAATTCTGAAGTTTCCCGGGTTTCATCCCGCCGGACGCCCCGGTGCATTCGCCAGTAAGCGATTGCCAGAGAGGTGAATTGCAGCGTAATCAGGAAACCGCCAAAGGTGGCGGTTAATGCGGTGCTTAAAGCCATGATGATGCCCCTTCATTTTTTAAGCGCTGGCGTGATGTGACCGGTGATTTCCGGCGGTCAGCACCGTGAGAAAACAGGCAAAACGATTACGAGGTAATAATCATCCTAGAGACGTTTCATTAAGGTTTTCTTAAAGCGGGCTTTCGGGGTGCATGAATGTCGGCGTTTGCCGTAAAGAAATGTTTTTATTATCTGTTATTCGGAATTTTCTTAATGGCACCGATAAACTGAAATATTTCCGCAGTAATCTGTTCATCTTTATCGTGACCGGATCTGTCAACATGGAACGCTCAGGCTATTTGCAAAGACAATTTACGCCCAGTTCCCGTTCTTTAACTGCCCGGGAATTGTGTATTGATGTCCCCTTTGTCACCCCGGAAAGTGACAATCTGAAAGTGATGGAATTATTCACCCGGCACCATTCGCTGATCAGCCTGCCCGTTATCGAGGACAACCGTCCGTTCGGCCTGATCAACCGTCATATCTTTCTTTCCCAGATGGCCCGCCCTTATTTTCGCGAACTGTATGACCGGAAAAGCTGTATCGCGTTTATGGATAAGCATCCGCTGGTGATTGATTCAGAAAGTACGCTCGATGAACTGGCGCAGAAGATGGTGGAGTCCGGCGATCGCTCGGTAACGGACGGATTTATTCTGACCACCGGCGGCCATTACATCGGCATGGGGCTGGGGATCGACGTCATCAAAACGGTGTCGAACGTCCAGACGCAGCAGCATCAGCAAATCATGCAAAGCATTGAGTATGCGCGCGTGATCCAGGAATCGATGCTGAACAAGTCACATAAAACGCTGACGGCGCAGCTCAAAGACTGGAGCCTGGTGTGGCAGCCCCGGGATCTGGTGGGTGGCGATTTTTATGCGTTTCATGAAGTTGAGGGCGGCTGGCTGTTGTTTGTCGCTGACTGCACCGGCCACGGCGTGCCGGGCGCGTTCATGACCGTGATCCTGTCGTCGGCGCTGGATAAGTCCTTGCAGGAATGCCCGGCCAACCGCCCGGATTTACTGCTCGGCCACGTGAACCAGTTTATCAAACAGACGCTCGGTCAATCCGAAGAGTCGAATCAGACTTCCACATCCAACGACGGCTGCGATGCGATGGCGGCGTTTATCGATCCGCAGGATCCGCGGCTGATCTGGGCCGGTGCGCGCCTTTCCGGTTTCCTGTTACCGGCCGCAGGCGAAGACGCGGTGGCGCTGAGTGCCGACCGGATGGGGGTGGGGTATACCGAAACGCCCGCTGATTACCGCTGGACGCTGCATGAAACCCCGCTCAATGCGCAGGATTTACTGTTTATTTATACCGATGGCCTGACCGATCAGGTTGGCGGTAAACGCAACATCATGTTCGGGAAGAAAAAGGTGAAAACGCTGCTCGAACAGCACCGTTTAGCGCCCGTGCCCGAGCTGTCGGCAGCGATGATGCAGGCCTATCTCGACTGGCAGGGCAATCAGCAACGTCGCGATGATATGACCTTTTTAGGTTTTCGTTATTGTGGCCTCAGGGGCCGGCAACCGTAGAGTTTATTTATGACCAGCGAACCCGTTTTTACCGGACCGTTCAGTGCGCCGCATTACGACGTTGTGGCATTGCAGTACACCGGATTTTTCTCGCAAAACAATATTACCGCAATGGGCGAAGTGATCCGTTTGTATCTCGAACAGCATGAATCTTCCTCCAGCACCCGCCGCAAACTGTTTTCCACCTTTATTGAGATGGTGCAAAACATCCTGCGTTACTCCTCTGACAGCCGTGCGCTGGCACGTGCTGACGACGAGATGCGTTTCGGATCTGTCACGCTGGGCATTGATAATGGCCGGTACGTGTGCGAAAGCACCAACCTGATCCGTCCGGAAGATATTGTGCGGCTGCGCGAATATCTGGAGACGATCAGAACCATGAGCGCCGACGAAATCAAACTCACCTATAAAGCGTCGCTGCGTGCGGAAAGCCCGGTGTGGAGTAAAGGCGCCAACATCGGCCTGCTCACCCTCGCCCGCGATGCCAGTGAACCGCTGGAATTTACTTTTCATCAGGTGGAAGCCTCTGAACTGTCCACTTTTCATCTGAAAGCCATAATCTAAAAAGAGCGCATCACTATGAACAATATCAGCATCCCTGCGACTTCCTGCACGCCGGAAGTTGAATTTGATTTTGATGGCCGAACTCTGTCGCTGGCCGGTGAATCTTATCCGGAAAATGCCGCGGCTTTTTATCGTCCGCTGATCACCGCCCTGGAAAACTTTGTGCCTGCGCAGTCTCAGGGCACCGGCTCGCCGCTGACGCTCCACGTCGCGCTGAGTTACTTCAACAGCTCCAGCACCAAAATGCTTTTCAGCCTGTTAAGTGCGGTGAACAACGCCGCTGCCGCCGGGATCGCCACCACGCTGCACTGGTATTACGACCCTGAGGATGATATTTCCGAAGAATTCGGCCAGGAACTGAGCCTTGATTTCCCCGCCATCGCCTTCCACCTCCACGCGGAAAGCTACCATGACGAGCTTAGATGAGTTATTCACAGCAGAAAGCGCCATCCTGCAAGACAACCGTGAACTGGCGGAAACGCAGGGGCTGGATGCAGAAGTTTACCGCGACGCACTGGTCAAACTGACCGCGCATTATCAGAAGATCATGAACGAATCTTACCGCCTGATCCGCCGCAGCGACCGCGCAGAGCGGGATCTGAACCAGCTCAACGAACGGCTGGAATATGAGGCCACGCATGATCCGCTGACCCGGGTTTATAACCGCAGCGCCATCATTGATCAGATTACGAAAGCGCTGAACGCGGGAGAAGCCGGGCTGATTTTGCTCGATATCGATCACTTTAAGGCGATTAACGATCAGTACGGACATCCGGCGGGCGATGCGGTGATATGCGGGTTGATCCGGCGCATTGAGCAATCCGTGCCGGAGCTGGGCAGTATCGGACGCGTCGGCGGCGAGGAGTTCACCATCCTGCTGCCACGCTACACCAAAGCCCAGTCGGTGATTGTCGCCGGTTATATTCACGCGCTGCTCAACGCGTCACCGCTGGATTTACTGCCAAATCAGCTGGTCACGGCGAGCCTGGGCGTAAGCTGGGGAAAGCAGAACAGCAGCTTTGATACGTTGTACAACGACGCCGACGCGGCCATGTATGAAGCGAAAAGACGCGGCAGGAACCGGGTGCATTGCGGATAGTCCGGGCGCGGGATTGCAGATAAAAGCGTGAATGCAGAAAGCCTGCATTCACCTTTTTTTGGCCTTACACTTTCTTAAATTCGAGGCGTTTGATTTCGCCGACCACCAGCAGATAGCAGAGCATGGACATCAGCGCAGAACAGCCAACGAAAATCAGCGCACTGTTGAATGAATGCAGGTTTTTCACCAGATAACCAATGAGCAGTGGCGTGACGATAGAAGCAACGTTACCGAAGATATTAAATATCGCACCACACATGCCGATCATTTCTTTCGGTGCGGTATCGGCAATCACCGGCCAGCCCAGCGCCCCGAAGCCTTTGCCGAAGAAGGCCAGCGCCATCAGCCCGACCACCACCACATTATTGTCGGTGTAGTTACACAGAATAATTCCGGACGCCAGGATCATGCCGCACACAATCGGAATTTTCCGCGCTGCGGTTAATGAAAAGCCGCGTTTGAGCAGATTGTCCGACACCACGCCGCCCAGAATACCGCCGCAGAAACCGCACAGGGCCGGAACAGAGGCAATCAGGCCGACTTTCAGAATCGACATGCCTTTTTCCTGCACCAGATAAATCGGGAACCAGGTCAGGAAGAACCAGGTAATAGTGTTGAGGAAATACTGGCCGAAGAAAATGCCTAACATCATTCTGCTGCTCAGAAGCTGGCGGACGTAATTCCATTTAGGGCCTTGTTTGCCCTGTTTGGATTTCGTCTGATCCATATTCACCACCGCTCCGCCCTGCTCGATATATTCCAGCTCGCTGGCTGAAACACCGGGATGGTCAAGCGGGTTACGGACAAACTTCACCCAAAACAGCGTCAGCACAAAGCCAATCACGCCCATCACCACAAACACGTTTTCCCAGCCCCAGGCGTAGGTCAGCCAGCCGAGAAAAGGCGAGAAAATGGCGAGCGAGAAATACTGCGCCGCATTGAAGATGGAAGACGCCGTGGCACGTTCCTGCGTCGGGAACCACGCCGCCACCATGCGGGCGTTGGCCGGAAACGCCGGGGCTTCTGCAAAACCTAACAGGAATTGCAGCAGGAACAGCGACCCCACGGCGTATGCCACCGGGAACCAGCCGACAAAGCCCTGCACCAGCGTGAAGAACGACCAGAAAAACAGGCTGTAAGTATAGACTTTGATGGTGCCAAACCGGTCAAGTAGCCAGCCGCCGGGCAGTTGCATCAGCAGATAAGAAATTCCAAATGCTGAGAATATCTTGCCCAGATCGACAACGTCTAATCCCAGATTTTTAGACACTTCCGTTCCCGCGATAGATAATGTCACGCGGTCAGCATAATTAACGGCGGTAATAATGAAAATAATCAGCAGAATAATGTAACGGACATGCGTCTTTTTATTTCCTGACGCCACAGATTCAACACTCATGTTATCCCTCTCTGTAAAATTTTCCGGCGTCAGCACGCTTTGAAATAATCTCAGTCAACGTGTGAAATGCAGAAACCGGAGGTTTTCTATCCCTGTGAAAATAAAAAATCCTTTTGGCAGTTTTTGGGTAAATAACGCCCTTAATTCACCCGTATTGTTGACGCAATGATTGTGATTTAAGGCTACCTTCAGAGGGTTGAATCAGTATAAGAAAGGAAAATAGAAATAACACTGTGCAGACGCCCAAGGATCCGCGGGGAATTTTCTTATTTCACATTGCACTCTCACATTACGATAACGTTGAAATAACACTCTTTTATCGATTACCGGCCACACTTTAAAAAGAGTGACGCAAGTCACAGTTCATATTTCATATGCCAGAAAACTTCCGGCATTCACCGTACAAAGCCGGTCAGTTGCACAATGGGAAATCAGAAACTTTACTTTATAATCGTCCTTATTAACCCGTATTCATTGACGATATGTGATTCCCCTTTCAGAGAATAACGTTAACCCTGTTTAGTGCTGCATAAATAAGAATTCACTGCTGTGTTCTTTAATATCAGCTAAGCAATCTTAACAAAAAGTGCGTTATAAATGAAAAAATCAGGCCCGCAAAAAAGATTCTCTGCGGGCCTGCTTTTCTGTTTACCTTTTATTACTACGTCTATTCGTTACGGTTTTGCACCCGCCACGGCTTCTTTCGCCAGCTGGGTAATACGCGCGTAATCGCCGCTTTCCAGCGCGTCTGCCGGAACCAGCCATGAACCGCCGATGCACAGCACGCTTTTCAGCGCCAGATAATCCCGGTAGTTCGCCGGTGAAATGCCGCCGGTCGGGCAGAAACGCACCTGCGGGAACGGGCCGCCAATCGCCTGCAACGCTTTCACGCCGCCGCTGGCTTCTGCCGGGAAGAATTTGAATTCACGCAAACCGTGATCCAACCCCAGCATCAGTTCGGACACGGTGGAAATCCCCGGGATCAGCGGAAGGGTTCCGGCCGTTGCGGCCTTCAGCAGGTCATCCGTCAGACCCGGGCTGATCGCAAACTGCGCGCCTGCGTCGGTGACGTCTTTCAGCTGCTGCGCATTCAGCACGGTGCCCGCGCCGATAATTGCGTCCGGCACTTCGCGGGCAATCGCACGGATCGCGTCCATCGCGCAGGCGGTGCGCAGCGTGACTTCCAGAACGCGAACGCCCCCGGCGACCAGCGCTTTCGCCAGCGGCACGGCATGTTCGAGTTTATTGATGACAATCACCGGCACAACCGGGCCAGATGTCAGGATTTGTTCAGCGCTTGTTTTCCAGTTTTTCATGTTCTTTTTCTCTTATCTCACGTCTTCGACGCTAAAATTTGATGCAGCACGCGCCCTGTTCCGCGCCGGAAAGCTGGCTGCGCAAGGCACCGAAAAGCTCACGGCCACAGCCGGTATGTTCGGCACTCAGATCCGGCTGGTACGCAGTGCGTTTCGCCAGCCCGGCGTCATCCACCAGTAACGCCAGCTCGCCGGTGCGGCCATTCACGCGGATGATGTCGCCGTCCTGCACTTTCGCCAGCATGCCGCCGGTATACGCTTCCGGCGTAACGTGGATGGCAGACGGCACTTTGCCGGATGCGCCGGACAAACGGCCATCGGTGACCAGCGCCACTTTAAATCCGCGATCCATTAAAACGCCGAGCGGCGGCATTAATTTGTGTAACTCCGGCATGCCGTTGGCCTGCGGCCCCTGAAAACGCACCACCACCACGCAATCGCGGTTAAGTTTTCCAGCTTCGAACGCAGGCACGATGTCGTGCTGGCTTTCAAAGACGACGGCGGGCGCTTCGATAATCTGGTTATCCGCAGGCACCGCCGAGGTTTTCATCACCGCGCGCCCCAGATTGCCGGACAACACTTTGGTGCCGCCGTGATGTTCGAACGGCGCGCAAATGCTGGCGATCACGTTTGTATCCAGCGAGCTTTGCGCCCCTTCGCGCCACGCCAGTTCACCGTTATCCAGCCACGGTTCCTGCGTGTAACGCTCCAGCCCGAAACCGGCGACGGTGCTGACGTCCTGATGCAACAAGCCATGATTAAGCAGTTCGCGCACCACCAGCTGCACGCCACCGGCAGCCTGGAACTGATTGATATCCGCCGGGCCGTTCGGGTAAATGCGGCACAGCAACGGCACGGCGTCGGACAGTTCAGAGAAATCATCCCAGTTAATGATAATGCCCGCCGCGCGTGCCATCGCCACCATGTGCATGGTCAGATTGGTGGAACCGCCGGTCGCCAGCAGCGAAACAATCCCGTTCACCACGGTTTTCTCATTCACCATCTGCCCGAGCGGCTGAAAGTTACCGCTGGTTTCGGTCAGACGCGTCACCTGACGCGCCGCCGAATCGGTCAGCGCGTCGCGCAATGCGGTGTCCGGTGGCACAAATGACGAGCCCGGCAGATGCAGGCCCATCACTTCCATCACCATCTGGTTGGTATTGGCCGTGCCGTAAAACGTGCAGGTGCCGATACCGTGATACGACGCGGCTTCCGCTTCCAGCAGCGCCTGACGATCGACTTTGCCTTCGGTGTACAGCTGGCGAACGCGCACTTTTTCTTTGTTCGGCAAACCGGTACTCATCGGCCCGGCCGGAATAAAGACCGCCGGAAGATGCCCGAATGACAGCGCCGCCATGACTAATCCCGGCACGATTTTGTCGCAAATCCCGAGGTACAGCGCGCCGTCGAACATGTTGTGCGACAGGCCAATGGCGGCGGACATCGCAATCACATCGCGACTCATCAGCGACAGCTCCATACCGTCCTGCCCCTGCGTGACACCGTCACACATTGCCGGCACGCCGCCCGCCACCTGCCCGACGGCACCGACTGATTTCAGCGCCTCTTTCAGGCGCTGCGGGTAATGCTCGTAAGGCTGATGCGCGGAGAGCATATCGTTGTAAGCGGTGATAATCGCGATGTCGCTGCGAACCAGATTTTTCAGGGCGTTTTTCTCATCCGGCTGGCAGGCCGCAAAACCGTGCGCCAGATTGCCGCAGGCCAGCTGCGCACGGTGAACCGTTTTCGAACGGGCAGATTCCATACGCGCCAGATAGGCTTCGCGGGTCGGGGCGGAGCGTTCAATGATCCGCTGCGTGACGCGCGAGACTGTTTCGTTAATCATTTCGTTCTCCTTTACTTAAAGCATCGTGAAAGCAATCATGCCGATGATCCCGCCGGTGGTGCCCAGCAGGGTTTCCATCACGGTCCAGGTTTTCAGCGTTTGCAGTTCACTGGCACCGGTAAATTTACCGAACAGCCAGAAACCGGCGTCGTTCACGTGGCTCAGCACGATGGAACCGCCGGTGATACAGATGGCCAGCGCCGCAAGTTGCCCGCCGTTCAGCCCGAGCTGATGCGTCACCGGCAGAACCAGGCCGACGGTGGTCAGGCAGGCGACGGTCGCCGACCCCTGAATCACGCGCACCACGGCGGCCAGCGCAAAACAGGCCACGGCGATAGGCAAACCGGTGCCTATCATGGCGTCACCGATGGCCGGGCCGACGCCGGAATCCACCAGAATTTGTTTGAACACGCCGCCCGCACCGGTCATCAGCAGGATGATCCCGGCCGGTTGTACGGCAGCAGAACAGATGGCCAGAGTTTGTTCGTTGGTCATGCCGCGCGGTTTAGCCAGACCGTAAATCACAATCAGGCAGGCAATCAGAATGGCGGTGAAGGGATGGCCTATAAATTCCAGCCATTGCTGCAAATGAGAACCCTGAGTGACGAAACGCGCGCCGATGGTTTTCATCCCCACCAGCACCAGCGGGCATAAGATGAGTGCCAGACTGAAACCGAAAGACGGCAGATTGTCTTTGTTCAGCGTCGGCGCATTTTCTTCCACCGGCATTGGCCAGTTCACATAGCGGCTGATGAAATTGCCGTACAGCGGCCCGGCGATCAGCATGCCGGCAATGGCGGCGACCAGACCGATGGCAATCATCCAGCCAAAATCCGCGTTAAGTTGTGACGCGAGAAGCATCGGCACCGGCCCCGGAAGCAGGAAACAGGCGGCTGCGGCAACACCGGCAAACAACGGGATCGCCAGCCTGACAATGTTGCCGTCAGTTCGGCGCGCAACGGCAAACACAATGCCGATCAGCAGAACAATGGCGACGTCGAAAAACAGCGGCAACGCGCACACCAGCCCGGCAATCCCGAGGGCGTAATTGGCTTTGTTTTTGCCGAAACGATTCAGTAAATGGGCCGCAATTTGATCGAGCGCGCCGACTTCATGCAGGATCTTGCCAAACATCGCGCCCAGCGCCACTACGATCGCCAGAAAACCGAGCGTGCTGCCCATGCCTTTTTGCATGGTGTCGGCAATAGTATCAATGGGCATACCGGAGAAAATCCCGGCG
The DNA here is from genome assembly GCF_019049615.1 of Rahnella sp. BCC 1045. Classification (NCBI taxonomy): domain Bacteria; kingdom Pseudomonadati; phylum Pseudomonadota; class Gammaproteobacteria; order Enterobacterales; family Yersiniaceae; genus Rahnella; species Rahnella sp. BCC 1045. The sequence goes on from NZ_JAFMOZ010000122.1 coordinate 37,995, forward strand.
GCGATTGATACCAGCATCAGCGCCACAAAGGCGTGCATGCGGACTTTCATGACCAGGAACAGAAGCAGTAAAACCGACCCGACCGCTGTCCCGACTAAAGTAACTGTATTCACGCGCAGTGCTCCTGTTGCTGGAAACTTTGAATATGTTGCAGGGTTTCTGCGATGACATCGTCAAGCGGCTGGTTGATATTGATGGTGATGACATCGCTCTCTTCACCCCCTGGCTGCTCCAGCGCGGCGAACTGAGAAATCAGCATTTGTGACTTAAAGAAATGGCCTTTTCGCGCTGCCATGCGTTCCTCGATCACCGGAAAATCGCCTTGCAGATAGATAAATGACAGATTGCCGTTGCCTGCCCGCAAGCGGTCGCGGTAGCGTTTCTTAAGCGCGGAACAGACGATGATCGACACGTTATTGGTCCGCTGCATCGCGAACGCCGCGTCGTTGAGTGCGGCCAGCCACGGCGCGCGGTCGTCATCGTTTAACGCCTCGCCTGCGGCCATTTTGGAAATATTGCTGCGCGGGTGCAGAAAATCGCCGTCAAGAAAACCGGCGGATAACTGGTGTGAAACGGCGTTGGCGACGGCGGATTTTCCGCTGCCGGATACGCCCATGAAAATATAAATACGATTGTTATTCTGATTGTTGTTCTGGTTCTGGCTCACGGTTCAGCTCCTGGCACGGGATCTTAAATAAAAATGTTACCGGTAACATGTTATCGGTAACATTATCAGAGGGATTTTCGCGTCTGACAATCGGTGGCGGCGGGTGAAAACCATAAATGTGATCAGGTTCAAAGTTAATTATTAGCGATGAAACATTTTAGATGGGGTTATTAACAGGTGAATAACACAGTCTCGGGTTCAGCAAAGAATAGTGATTCCGCCTTGTAATAATCACGTTCCTTGTCTATTACTTAAATCACGTAATAAACCGCTGTTTTTGCAGCGGCTTATTACTTAACAGGGTAATTAAAAAACAGGCGTATCACGATGTTCTTCCGCCGGATTTCCGGTACTCATACTTCTGAGGCAAAAATGAAAATATCTCACGCGTTGCTGGCTGTGGCGTTAACCGGTGGTCTTTCCTTTAGCGCATTTTCTGCTCAGCTATTGAAGAAAGCAGATTTTGAAAAAGTCGCCTCGCAATATACCAAAGTCGGTTCGGTCACTACGTCGAATAAAACTTCGCAGTCAGGCGCAATTGAAGACCTGTCTAAAAAAGCCGATAAAAAAGGCGGTGACGTCTTTGTATTAACGTCCGGCAATACCAACAATAAAATCCACGGCACTGCTGACGTGTATAAGAAAAAATAAGTAATATGATCGTGAAAAAACCACGTCAAGGCGTGGTTTTTTTATACAGAAATGAAGAGAAATTTCAGGCAGCAAGCCCTTCCGGCCAGCGTTCCGTCGGGTACAGCGCCATACGGATATTGAACAGATGGAACAGCGGTTTAAATAGCGTCATGTCCGAACGGCACAGCGCTTCGAGGTTTAACAAAACGCGGTTTAATTCCTCAAGCAGGGATTGCGGCGGCGCGATATAAATATTTTTCAGCCGCATTTTGATGTACTGATTAATTTCAAACATCAGCGCGTCCGTTTCCAGCGTATGACTTTTTAAAATAGCCTGATGGCGGGCATAAAAATCATAGCAATTCACGCCCAGCCAGATTTCCGTAATCAAATTTCCGCCCAGCGCGACATTCGGCACCGGATCAACTTTATTACGCGGCAAAATAATATTCACCTTATCGAGCATACTCGCGACGTACTGCTGACGCCCGCGCAGTGACGACGCGTTAATTTTGATCGCATTGGTAAACTGCAATAACTCTTTAATGCCTTTGCGCAATGCGCGTTTTGCCGTCCATGAAGGCCGTTTATTGCGGATAAGTGCCGTGGTCAGCAATGCAATCACAATCCCCACCAGCGTGGAAATCGCTGCGTTAACGATCACCAGCAGGTCAGGTTTGAAATCATGGCTCATGCCGATAAAACCGGGGATCTGCGTGGCAATAATCAGGCCGATAAAGTTGGTGGAAGGATTGGCAATCACCAGTCCGAGCGCCAGCAGACCCGGCGCGAGGCAGATAATCAGTGATTCAAACGTCACTGTCAGCGGAATAAACACGGCGGCATAAACAATGCTGATCAGAATCGCAATCAGCACGCCTTTGAGAAAGACGTGGATCGAGGCAATCGGGCTGTCGAGCGAGGCGAAGAACGAACAGATAACCGCCGCCATCATCGGCGCGGAAGCCCCGTCACGCCAGCCGGTGCCGATCCAGAACAGACAACCGACCATGGTGGCGGCAAAGGCGCTGAAGGCCGATAACAGGATCATCCCTTCATCTTTATGCTTTCTGATGAGCCTGAGTTTGCTGCGTTTTTTCTCTTTGCTGAACTGGCTGACGCGTTCGGTCACGCCAAAGTATGATTCCGCAATGTGAATGAAATTCTGCAAACGCTCCAGCAAACCGATAAACAACAGCCCTTCTTCCGGCGTCATTTCGCCCCGCTCGTAGCACGTTTTAATTCTTTCCTGCGACGCGCGGATATCGTCCTGAATCGCCTTCGCATTGCCGCTTTGCTCCGGGCTGTTCAGCCACAGCAAAAACTGGCTGAAGGTCGCGGAGACAAAATCCGGGAACGCAATGCCCTGCTCGCCCAGCAGGCTCAGACGTTTTTCAATCGCCGTCAGGGTCGGGATCAGATACGACAAATGCTGATACTGCGCGGTCACCAGGCGAATTAACCGGCGCGCGGAATCGCCCTCAAACACGCAATGCGTAATCAGCGTTTCCACGCTGATGGGGTAGTTCGCCATCTGCACCAGAATGTGTTCGCGCTCAGGCGACGTCTCTTTGGGCGTAACGGTCAGCAACTCAGAACAGAGTTTTTTAGCACTGTCGTACCAGTTACTGACGCTGCTCTCCAGAAGATTGCGCATACGCACCGGGAACACCAGCATGTGGATCAGCGAACTACAGACAATCGCCACGGTGATCTCTTCGACGCGCGAAATCACCGTGTAAGTGATGGAAAGCGGCGTATCGACGTCGGCAAATCCCATGATCGCCGCGCTGTATCCGGCCAGCATAAAAATGTACCCCTTCGGCGTGCGGTCGTGCAGCGAAAGATACAGGCAGAAAGCCACCCACAGCGACACGCTCAGGCTGAATAGCATCGGATCGGTGACCGTAAACGGATAGACCAGAAAGATGAAAATCCCGCCGAGCACCGTGCCCAGAAAACGGTACGTGGCTTTAGAAAGTGTCGAGGCAGAATAGAGCTGGGAAATGACGTAAACCGAAACCATTGACCAGGCAGGTTTATCGAGATTGAGTTCAAGCGCGATATATAAGGCTAAAAATGCCGCTATACAGGTTTTGACGGAGAACAAGAGCGCATTTTTTGTTAACCATTTCATTTTTAAATCAACAGCTCAGCGTATTTTAAAACAGTATTTTAGCCTGTCGGGAAGATTGCGCCCTTTTGAAGAGTGTAACAAAACATACGAAACTATTAGTCACCTTACAAAATTGCCTCACGCGCCCGCCTTCCTCTCCTGCCGGCAAAAAAAATCCACGCCGTGGCGTGGATCAGTTGTAACGCTGTCAGTGATTCAGAAAGGACGGATGATCGCCAGAATCCCGATAATGATGACGCAGAGAGCGATAATTCCCGCGGCATTGCGCAGTAATGCGTAATTTTTTGCAGGCATCCCGGTGGCGCGTTTGCGTAAATCGCCGGAAAGCAGCCCGTGCAGCGCGGAAAGGAAGAACACCACGAGGATCTTAATCAGCAGCCACGCGTGCGGGATCTGGCCGTGGCTGACAATCATCACAATCCCGGCAATCCACAGCACAATCATCGCCGGGCTGGTGACGCAGCGATTCCATTTACGGACAGTATCGAGCAACGCCGCTTTGCCCGCGTTATCCTGTATTCCGACGGTTTTAGAAAACGTTATGGAAACCAGCGCCATCGCCAGCATTCCGCCGATCCACAATATCCCTGCGATAATGTGCAGGGTGTTCAGCCACTCATGAAGCATGTTTTATTCCTTCTAAAGTTAACGACAATGCGGTACGCCGGACAACTTCAACCTGCTGTCTCTTCACGGCTTTTACCGGATTATGTCCTTTTCCCCTGATAAAGGCACGGGTAATGTCTCCGTGTTTTCGGAACGTCAGGTTTTCTGTTTTCTTTCTTTTTGGAAATTGAGTAGGTAGACTGGGCTACCTACTGAATGATTCACTAAGATGAGCGACGTTATGTCACAACCTGAAACGCCAGCGGAAAGCGCCCGCGACCGCCTGCTCGGCGCGGCACGCGTCCTGTTTTATAACGATGGCATCGCCGCTACGGGCATTGACGCCATCGTGAAAAGAGCGGGCGTGGCGAAGAAAAGCCTCTACAACAATTTTGAATCAAAAGCGGAACTGGTTGCTACGTACATCACCATTCGCCACGACGAATGGCTGGCGCTGTATGCACGCCGCGAGGAGGAAGCATCCGGCCCGAAGGAAAAAGTGCTGGCGGTTTTCCGCGCGTATGACGATCACGCTGAATTTTCGTACGAGCGCGGATTTCGCGGCTGCGGGCTGCTCAATGCCGCCGCCGAACTCCCTGCCGGTGCGCCCGGAAGAATGGCGGTGCGCGGCCACAAGGAACAGGTGGAATCCATTGTGTCTGCCCATTTGCTGGAGCTGTTTGCCGGCGATGAAGCGAAAGCGCAATTACTGGCGCGGCATTTTTCATTCCTGCTCGAAGGGGCAATTTCCCGCGCCGGACTGGAAGGCAACGGTGCCTGTGTACGTCAGGCGATGGCGATGGCCGACGCCATGATGGAGGCGCCGTGACAAGCTCGCCTGCAGAACGGTTACTCGGCATTCTGGCCGTGGTTTTTGCCTCAGTGTTATGGGGCTCAACGGGCACGGCAGCGACGTTCGCCCCGCAGGTCAGCCCGGTGGCGATTGGCGCAGTGGCGATGGGCATCGGCGGCCTTTTGCAGGCGGCCATTGCCGCACGCGGCATTCTCAGACACCGCCGGGCGCTCACTTTGCACTGGCGGATCTTACTGACCGGCGGCCTGTCCGTCGGCATCTATCCGCTGGCTTTTTATGCCTCGATGCACCTTGCGGGCGTGACGGTGGGTACGGTGATTTCCATTGGTTCCGCCCCGCTGCTTTCTGCGCTGATTGAATATTGGCTCGAGGGCCAGCGTCTGACCCGCCGCTGGATGGCGGGCGCGGCCATCGGTGTGGCCGGAATGGTGCTGTTATGTCTGGCCGAAAGCAGCACGCACGCCCTTTCAGGCCAGCAGCCGCACGCGCTGGCGGGCATGGCGCTCGGTCTGGTTGCCGGGCTGACTTACGCCCTTTATGCGTGGGCGGCGCGCCAGCTGATGCAGCGCGGCGTTCCTTCGCGTGTGTCGATGGGCGCAACGTTTGGCCTCGGTGGCCTGTTGCTGATGCCGGTGTTATTCGTGACCGGCGCGCCATTGCTGGCTTCGTGGAATAACGCCGCGGTCGGCGCTTACATGGCGCTGATCCCAATGTTTACCGGTTATGTGTGTTTCGGTTATGCGCTGGCACGCATTCCGGCCAGCCTGGCGACCACTATCACGCTGCTCGAGCCTGCGGTGGCGGCGGTTCTGGCAGTGCTGATTGTCGGCGAACGCCTGCCCGCAATGGGCTGGACTGGCATCGGGCTGGTGGTCGCCTGCCTCATTTTCATCACCGTTCCGCTGAGAAGCAGGCCGGTGCTGACATAGGCCTGAAAGAAGAATGGCCCTTTGCAGGGCCATTATTTTTTGGCAAAAATCACACGCAATCAGACTGCCGCCGGGGCTTCCAGCGAGGCCATATCAATCACAAAACGGTAGCGAACATCCGCTTTTTCCATACGTTCGAATGCCGCGTTGATTTCATCCATACGGATCATCTCGCAGTCCGGCAGAATGTTTTTCTCAGCGCAGAAGTCGAGCATTTCCTGCGTTTCGCGGATCCCACCGATTGGCGAACCCGCCACGCGGCGACGGCCCAGCAGCAGCGGCACGGTGTTGAACTCTTCCATCGGGCCGACCTGCCCGACCAGCACCAGCGTCGCGTCCACATCCAGCAGCGGCATATATTGCGTGATGTCGTGTCTGACCGGCACAGTATCGATAATCAAATCGAAGTGATCGTGCGCCTGCGCCATCGCATCACTGTCTGCGCTGACCAGTAAACGGCTCGCGCCCAGCGCCAGTGCGTCAGCTTCTTTGGCATTGGAACGGCTCAGTACGGTGACATCCGCGCCCAGTCCGACGGCCAGTTTAACGGCCATGTGGCCCAGCCCGCCCAACCCGATAACGCCCACACGGCTGCCCGGCCCGACATTCCAGGTTTTCAGCGGCGACCAGGTGGTGATACCGGCGCACAACAGCGGCGCGGCTTTGGAGAGATCTAACCCTTCCGGCATCCGCAGGCAAAATTCCTCACGCACCACTAAGTGCTTGGAATATCCGCCCTGCGTCGGCTCTTTGGTAAAACGGTCATAACCCGCGTATGTGCCGGTGTTCCCTTCGCGGCACAACTGTTCTTCGCCCTTTTTACACTGGTCACATTCCTGACAACTGTCCACCATACAACCGACGGCAACGTGGTCACCCACTTTGTAGCGGGAAACCTGATTACCTACCTGCGTTACGCGACCGACGATTTCATGGCCGGGGACAATCGGATAATAGCTCCAGCCCCAGTCATTCCGGGCGGTATGCAAATCAGAATGGCAGACGCCGCAATACAAAATCTCCATTGCAACATCATTTTCACGCAGGCCGCGACGTTCAAATGCGTAGGGTGCCAGCGGTTTTTTCGGATCGTACGCTGCAAATCCAACAGTTTTCATCGGTAAACTCCTGAGTTGATAGTGACCCCTTCACTATAGAATTTACCCTCAAAGCCACAAGCCACAGTCCTCCTGAATCCTTGCCTGATTCTGTTCAGTTTTCGCCGCTTTGCGACGTTGTGCGATAAAGAATCACAGTTCACATGCAGATGTGAAAATTTCTTTGCGGCACTTTCCGAAAATTATCCTTAAAATTAAATAACATATATAAAATACTCCGCCATATCCCCAATCATTTTTCTGTGATTTCGCAACTTTTAATGTGAAATTGAAATGCCTACACTGTTAAACATTGAGAGGCATCAGGTTAATCAATTTATCGGGTGGTCAGCATGCTGAGTGCAAATGAGCGGCGCGATTTTATTTACCGGCACATCCATGAAAACCAGATTGCCTATTACGACGAACTGGCGTCGCTGATGAATGTGTCGCACATGACCATTCGCCGCGATGCGACGTTGCTGGAACGTGAAGGGAAAGTGCTGCGCGTCAACGGCGGTGTGCGACTCAGCGAGTTTTTGCATCAGGAACTGCCATGGCAGGAAAAGTCATACCTGAACCATAAGATCAAGAAAGAACTCGGCCAGTGCGCGATGCGCAGAATTGCCGAAGGCACCATTATTTATCTGGATGCGGGCACCACCACCTTTGAGATTGCCTGCTGCATTCCGGCAAATTTCCGGTTAACGGTGGTGACCAATGATTTTTCCATCACCCAGTTACTGATGAATAATCCGGCAATTGATTTATTTCATGTCGGCGGGCGGGTCGATAAACGCAACTATTCCTGCGTCGGGCTAAGTGCGGCTAATTTTATTAAAGCGCTGAACATCGATCTGGCTTTTCTCAGCGCCAGTTCATGGGATTTAAAACACGGTATTTCGACACCTTATGAAGGCAAAGCCGAAGTGAAGCAGACTGTTATTTCTGTTGCTAACCGGAGCATATTAATTTCCGACAGCAGCAAATATGGTAAATACGGCTTTTATTCCGTCTGCCCGCTGAACACGGTGGATGAGATTATTACCGATTCAGTGTCGAAAGAATGCAAACAAACATTGTCAAACCTGACCTCACCCAAAGTGACATTTGTCGATATTTTATAATGTGAGAAAATAATGAAATCGGAAAATAAAATACGCGAAGATATTTGCTTTGCGGGGGAATCCCTTTTTCAAAGAGGCTATACCGTCGGTTCTTCCGGTAATATCAGCGCCCGCCTGGACGACGGCTGGCTGATTACGCCGACCGACGCCTGTCTGGGCAATCTGGATCCGGCAAAAATAGCCAAAGTGAATCTTCAGGGCGAATGGATCAATGGCGAAAAACCGTCGAAAACCCTGAAACTGCATCAGGGTATTTATCAGAATAACCCGGACGCGCAGTGTGTAACGCATACGCATTCCACCTATCTGGTATTGCTGACGCTGTGCGGCGTCTGGTCTCCGGAGGCCATATTGCCGCCCATCACACCGTATCAGGTGATGAAAGTGGGGAAAATCCCGCTGATTGATTATCACCGCCCCGGCGCGCAGGAGGTGGCTGAACGCGTTGCGACGCTGGCAAATCATGTGAAAGGGGTGATGCTGGAACGGCTCGGGCCGGTAGTCTGGGGACATTCCGTGGCACACGCCAGCTATATTCTCGAAGAACTGGAAGAAACCGCCAAATTATGGCTAAAGTCAGAAAGAAAAGTCATTGCGCTGCCGGATGAGGCAATTAACGAGTTGTGCGCCCTGTTCGGCTGCCACTGGTAATAATAATAATTTATCTCTTACCCTTACTCTATTACAGGTAAATAAAATGACCGCATATGAAATCATGCCGCGGGTGGCCTATTTAATCGCCGTATCCATGCTGGGGTGGTATACAACACGGAAGTTTAAAGTTAACTCGCAGGATATTGCCAAATTACTGATTTATATTTTCTCACCGATAGTCTGTTTTGTACTTATCCTGAACTCACCGGCGAACATTAATTACGCCATGTATTCGGTAGTGTTTTATGTTGTCTCCTGTATCGCCGCTTTTCTGGCGTATCTGGTCGGGCGTTTATTATGGAAAGACAACCGCGCGAATTTATTCGGCGCAGCAGGCGGACAAGGTAACGTCGGTTATTTTGTCTTACCACTGGCCATTGGCTTGCTCGGCGGTACACCGGACGGCGCCGCAGCTATCAGCATCGTGGTTTTCGCCAAAGTCGCCTCGAGTATTTATGAATTTACCGCCGCGTATTACATCACCGCGCGTGGCCGGTACTCCATTAAAAACAGCCTGATCATGGTATTGAAAATGCCGACACTGCACGCGGCCATTCTTGCCCTGATTTTGAAATACTTCCACTTTGAACTGCCGGACGTGATTAAAAGCAGTGTCGACGGATTTGTCGGCGGTTACTCCACGCTGGGCATGATGATTATCGGTATGTCACTGGCACGCTTCGATAAATTAATTCCGGACTGGAAGTTCGCCATCGCCTCGATTCTGTGGAAACAAGGGTTATACGCGCTGGTCATCATCGCGATATTCCGCTTGTTTAATCTGAATCACTATGAATATGTGGTGATGGTCATGCTGGCCTGTAATCCGCTCGCTGCCAACATCGCCGCCGTCGCGTCAGCGCTGGACGTTCACCCTGAGAAAGCCGCCTTCGCCATCATGCTGAGCACAATCCTGGCAGTGGTCACCGTGCCACTCACCATCTGGCTGGCCATGTAGTTGTAATTTTCAAGATTACGATTATTAACGCTGTACCTGAAGTTCATCACTTTTATCTGAAACCAGGAGTCACGCATGTCTTCTTCAAAAAACCTTACGCTGCACAGCGCGTTAGTTGTCCGCTCGCCGTTTGACGCCACGCTGCTCGACATATACCGCCAGTCACACGGCGACATTGATATCACCTGGACGCCAACCACGGTGTTAATGAAAAACATTGCCAGCGGGCTAACCGGCGACGTAGTCATTGTGACCGATCAGGCGATGGATGAGCTGATCGAACTTGGCGTAGTGGACGCCGCCAGCCGTAAACCGCTGATCGTCTCGCGCATCGGTTTCGCGGTAAAACAGGGCGACACCCGACCAGACGTTTCCACCCCAGAAGCGCTGAAAAAAACCTTGCTGGAAACACGTTCGGTTTGTTATTCCATCGGCGGCGCAAGCGGCATTCATTTTAAAACCGTGCTCACCCGTCTGGGCATTGAGGCAGAAGTGGACGCCAAAGCCAGCCCGATCCCGGAAGGATTTACGGCAGAAAAACTGATTACCGGCGAAGCCAGTCTGGCGGTTCAGCAAATCAGCGAACTGCTGGTGGTGTCAGGCATTGAAATCGCTGGTCGTCTGCCGGAGGAACTGCAAAAAGTGACGTCGTTTTCCATTGCGCTGTTCAGCGCCTCCCCGCTAAAAAACGAAGGTGCCGCGCTGATTGACATTGTCACTGCGCAAGCCTCAAAAGAGGCCTACGCCCGTTTCGGCCTTGATTGCCGGGTTTAACCCCTGAGCCACAGGAGAAGAACATGCCTAAAACGATTGTCCTGCTGCACGCCACGCCGGTGGCAATGCAGCCCGTCAGCGTCGCAATGGCGGAATTATGGCCCGACGCCATCCCGGTAAATCTGCTCGATGACGGGTTGTCTATTGAGCGGGCCAAAAATGTTGAGCTGACACAGGCACTCACCGAACGTTTTATCCGCTTCGGGCAATACGCCAGTGATACCGGCGCAGACGGTATTCTGGCGACCTGCTCCGCGTTTGGCGAAGCTCTGGAAAAACTTGCTGACCAGCTCACCATTCCTGTGCTGAAACCCAATGAAGCCATGTTTTTAGCCGCACTCGATGCAGGAAGCCGCGTGGGTATGATCGCCACTTTCCGCCCTGCCATCGCCGGAATGGAAAAAGAGTTCAGCGACATGGCCGTGCGTCTGGGTAAAACGGTCTCACTGAAGACGGTATGCGCCGAAGGTGCGATTGAAGCGCTGCGTGCCGGTGACGATGAAACTCACCACCGGCTGGTGGCGGAATATGCGCAGCAACTGACTGGCTGCGACGCCATCATGCTGGCGCATTTCTCCACCTCGCGTGCGCTGAAAGCCGTGCAGGCCATCACCTGCGTGCCGGTTCTGGCGGCTCCGCAGGCGGCGGTCAGTGAGATGAAAAAGCGCGTTTTGCATAATGAAGGAAAGACATCATGTTGATGGGTGTGATTGCCGATGACTTCACCGGCGCCAGCGATATAGGCGTGACGCTGGCGAAAGGCCTGGCGGGCGAAGGCGGCATGAAAACAGCGCTGTACATGGGCACGCCGGGAAATGCGGCGTTGCCGGACATTGAGGCCGGCGTGATTGCGCTGAAAAGCCGTTCGCTGCCCGCCGCCGAAGCCGTCGCACAATCGCTGGCAGCCTGTGAATGGCTGTTGGCGCAAGGTTGTTGTCAGATTGTCTTCAAATATTGCTCGACGTTTGATTCCACGCCTGCCGGGAATATTGGCCCGGTGGCGGAAGCGCTGGCGAACCGGCTTGGCGCACGCGGCGTGGTGGTGTGTCCGGCGTTTCCCGATATGGGGCGGACGTTGTATCAGGGGCATTTGTTTGTCGGCTCCAGCCCGCTCAATGAATCTGGCATGGAACATCACCCGCTCACGCCGATGACCGACCCGGATATCCGCCGCGTGCTGGCCGCGCAGTCTGAAAATCCGCCGGGATTTATTTCGTGGCAACAGGTTCAGTCGGGCAGCGCGTCAGTGCGCGATGCGCTTTTGGCGCAGGCGGAAGAAGGCCGCTGCCTGGTGGTGACCGACAGCATCACGAACGCCGATCTGGTCACCCTCGGCGCGGCCTGCAATGAAGCACGGCTGATTACCGGCGGTTCGGCTATCGCGCAGGGGTTGCCGCATAATTTCATTGCCAGGGGCGACGCGCAGGGCAATGTGCCACAGCGCATCGGCGTGCAAGGAAAAGGCGCAATTCTCGTGGGAAGTTGTTCGCGGATGACGTTGCGCCAGATTGCCCGGCACGCCGCCGGTCATGCCGTTTTGCAGATTGACGCGGAAGACTTGCTTCTGGGAAAAGTATCCCGTGAAACACTGCTGGATTTCATTGAACAAAACCAGCACCGCGCACCGCTGATTACGACGTCGGGCGACGTGTCCAGCGTGTCAGTTTTACAGGAACGTTATGGCCGCGAAAAAGTGGCGAACGCCATCGAAGATTTCTTTGCCACACTGGCGGTTGCTCTGGCAGACGCGGGCGTAAAACGACTTGTCGTCGGCGGCGGCGAAACCTCCGGCGCGGTGGTGAAAGGCTTGCAACTCGGTTCGGTGGTGATTGGCGCAGAAATCAGCACCGGCGTTCCGGCACTGCTGGCCATGCGCAATGCACAACCCATGGCGCTGGCGTTGAAATCAGGCAACTTTGGCAGCGAAGACTTCTTCAACCGCGCGTTTCAGACACTGGCTCCGTAAGGGGCCGTTTCCTCAAAACCTTTCCACCCTCACCATTTAGATCAGAAAATCAGGGCAAAACACTACCCTTTTTTAATGTCCGGATGCTGGCTCAGCCACTGACTACGGTACTGCGAAGGCGAACGCGCAGTACTTTTACGGAACACGCGGCAAAAATAATTGCTGTCGACAAATCCGCAACTGCTCGCCACTTCTTTGATCTTCAGTTCATAGCCTTTCAGCAGCAGTTTTGCCCGTTCCAGCCGGACATGGTTAAGGTATTCGCTGAAGCCGGTATCGCCGGATTTTCGGAAAAGATGTGAGAGGTAGTTCGGCGTGATATGGAACCGCTTTGCCACGTTTTCGCGGGTCAGCGGCAGCGAGGCGTTTTCCTCGATATATTTTTTCATCACTTCAAACAGCGCGCCACTGCGGGTCAGAATTTGTGTGCGGTTCGCCAGTTGTTCCTGACAATGGCTCAGCAAACCGGCGACCACGCAGCGGGCGGTTTGCTGGTCATCCGGGTTTGAAACGATTTCATTCATGGCCTGCAATAAAAACGAGCCGACCCGCGGCCCCAGCCGGGCGACGCTTTGTTTGTCCGTTTCGTAAAACCGGTTGCCGTCCCAGGATTGCAGGCTGAAACCGAGTTTTTCTTTGCTGAACAATATGCTCAGCAGCACGGCGGGCGCGCTCCACTGGGTGAGATTCCATTTTCCACCAGGGATATACAGCGCGTCGCCCTCTTTGAGCAAGCCCTTTTCAGCCGGAAGACTGCGGTCATGAACGTGGCCTCTGACCACAAATTCGATGCGCGGGAAGCTGACCAGCAACGCCAGTTCGGGCATGGGTTGTGTGTTATCCGGAAAGCGCACCGCCTGCGCTTCACTGCCACAAAACGATCGGAAAAGAGTGTCTATCACAACGGGCAGCATGGCGTTCTCTCAGTTTTTCAATTGCATTGAATCTTGCCATCAAGGTCAAGACCTTGGGTTGCCACCCAAACTGGCCCCAGGTCTTGACCGGTGTTAGCCGACGCCAACGGTTTTGACCGGTGTGGCATTTACAACACATCCAGCAACCATTTTTGCGCCGGTGTCAGGCGGCTGGCGGTTTCCGGTTTAAGCCATTTGCGCTGATCCTGCTGCTGCGCATCTTCACGGTCAATGTACAAACTGTGCAGCACGCGTCGGCGTGTGCCGACGGTATTGTTGGTGCCGCCGTGCCAGGCGTGCGCATCATAAATCATCACGCTTCCGGCCGGAGCTTCGAACACCACTTCATCAGGATGTGGTAATCCGACGTCCGCCAGAACATCTTCCGGCAGTTCAGGCCGGTGATGCGTCCCCGGAATAATCCGCGGTGCGCCGTTTGCCGCACTGAGATCATCAATCGCCCAGATGGAGTTCACCAGATGCACTTTGGGGAAGTCCGGACGAGGTTTTTTCCAGTCAGCATGCAGCGGTTGATGTCCGCCACGGTGCAGCGCTTCGCGACCATTGAGGCTCGACACCTTAAACGCGCCGCGGAAAATGTGGCGGCAAACGGACAGGATCAGCGGATGCGACCACACTTTTTCCCAGACCGTGCCTTTGTTAATCATGTTCGCAATACGCGTCGCGGTGGCTTCCTGATGATGCTCAACGGCCAGATTGTCACCCTCTTTTTCCACCAGCGCATCGAAGGTCACGCGCATATCTTCCAGCCAGTCTTTGTCGATCACGTTATGAATAATAACGTAACCCTTAGTTTCCAGCTCAGCGGTCTGTTCTGCGGTAAGCGACTGCGTTGCGCCGAGGGCGTCCAGGTATTGCTCAGATGAATTTATCATTTACCACCTCTTCAGTTAACGTTTGTGCAACACAAAAGTACGGCATTTTTTATAGGAATAAACGATGCAAATCCTACAAAGAGCTGGATATTTGTGTGATTCAAAGAGGAATGTGATGCGGGTGGCAAAGCTTACGACACCCGCTGCGCTTTCAGCCTTTCCTGTAAGAAATCGAGAAACACGCGGGTGACTTCGCTGCGCTGGCGATGCTGCGGATAGAGCGCATGCAGGCTGAGCGAGCCGGGCTGGAAGGCATCAAGGATGGTTACCAGCGAGCCGTTTTCGAGCGCCGGACCGACGATAAATTCAGGCAGCAATACAATGCCCAGCCCGGAAATGGCGGCGTCGCGCAGCACTTCGCCGTTGTTGCTCAGCACCGGCCCGCGCACGTCGAAAATCCGCAGTTTGCCGTGGCGCTCCAGCTCCCAGCCGTTTTGCCCTTCGCGGCCATAACGCAGGCAATCGTGCCGGAGTAAATCGTCCGGCGTTTCCGGCGTGCCGCGCCGCTCAAGATAACCGGGGCTGCAACAGATAACGCGTTTAAGCTGCCCCAGACGGCGCGCCACCAGCGAAGAATCCGCCAGATTGCCAATACGGATGGCAATATCAAAGCCTTCGCCCACCAGATCGACATACCTGTCCACCAGTTCCACCTGAAACTGAATCTCCGGATTTTGCTGCAAAAACTCCGCAATCAGCGGTGAGAGATGGCTGATGCCAAATGACATCGGAATACTGATGCGGTATGAGCCCTGCAACGCCTGGCGTTTAGGTGAAACCGCCCTTTCGGCTTCTTCGATATCATCGAGAATACGCTGCGCATGTTGTGCAAAAAGCTGGCCGGATTCGGTCACCGACAGTTTGCGCGTATTGCGGTTGAGCAACCTGACGCTCAGCGAAGCTTCCAGCGCGGCCATCCGGCGGCTGACGTATTGTTTAGAAAGCAGCAGTTGTTCGGCCGCTGCGGTGAAATTCCCGGCTTTCACTACCGCCACAAAAATACGGAGATCTTCAATCTGCATGTCAGTTTCGCCCTGAGGAATACAACCTGTTATTGTCAACCAAAATGCGACAGTGATAGTCATTCTACCTCATTGTTGAGCAAATTGGTTTACGTGTATTCTCTGTTCATCGGAAGCGCAAACGCACTTTCCCCCTGACAACACTGAGGAGTACACCATGATCGAACAACGTCTCTCTGAACAACGCGGCTTAGGTGACCACGGCTGGTTGCATTCCCGTCACACATTTTCTTTCGCCAATTACTGGGATCCAAAACAGGTCGGTTTCTCAGACCTGCTGGTGATTAACGATGACCAGGTCGCACCGGGTCGCGGCTTCGGGGCGCACCCGCACAGCAACATGGAAATCATCTCCTATGTGCTCGAAGGCGCGCTGGAACATAAAGATTCAATGGGCACCGGTTCCGTGATTGTCCCCGGCGATGTTCAGCTGATGAGCGCAGGCAGTGGCGTGACGCACAGTGAGTTCAACCACTCCGGTGAAGAAAACGTGCATTTCCTGCAAATCTGGATTGTGCCGTCAGAAAATGGCACCCAACCGGGATACCAGCAGGTGTCCGTCGCGGAAGCGGAAAAACGCGGGAAATTCCGCCTGATTGTTTCACCATCGGGTACCGGCGGTTCGCTGACCGTGCGTCAGGACATGAAAATCTACGCCGGTTTCTTCGACGGTGCAGAACAGGCGACGTTTGCCCTCGATGCGGATCGCTATGCTTACATCCACGTTGCCCGCGGCAGCATCAAGGTGAACGGTGTCGAATTCAGAACCGGCGATGGCGCGCGTATCCGCAATGAAGATAGCGTCACCTTTACCGACGGCGACCAGGCGGAAGTGTTGCTGTTTGATTTGCGTCCGGTTGAAGTGAATCATCCGTCACGCTGATACGGCGTAATGCCTGAGTAAAGTACGCAAAAGCCCAAGCCTGTGATCATCCTGAAAAGGAAGGTCGCAGGCTTTTTTTTGGGCATCGTGCAGTGTTCTGACGATATATTCACCTGCGCTATAATTGCGATGCAATACGTAATATATTAAGATGAATATAACGATATGTATGACACATATGGAATATTTCTCAGGAGAGAACATGAAGAAGTCACTGTTTGTTCTGGCAGCCGCCATCACTATCAGCGCATGTAGCAGCCAGACCGGCGTGAAGCAAACTGATTTGCAGCATCATCGTTTTGAGTTGCTGAGTGTGGATGGTCAGACGGTTCCGGCCGCACAGGGCCGTATTCCGGAAATTGAGTTCGGCTCAAACCTGCATGTTTCCGGCCAGATGTGTAACCGCTTTATGGGTCAGGGCAATCTGGAAAATAACGTGCTGACGGTGAAAGGTCTGGCCTCAACCATGATGCTGTGTCCGGACGAGAACCTGAACAAATGGGATCACGTGATCAGCGACGTGCTGAACAACGGCGCGGCCGTTTCCCTGAATGAGAACAAGATGGTCCTGAAACAGGGTAAACATACGCTGGTTTACCGCCTGAAAGACCGGATGTAATCATGAAAAAGCCAGACACACGTCTGGCTATTTTAACCCGCAGTACAACGCCCTTGCATCAACGCGGCTTCAGAGCACTGACGACCATTCGCCATTGAGCACATGCCGACGCGGCTGCCATCGAGCTGTGGCGCTAATCTGAGTTGCCCGCCCGCCATTGAACAGGCTGCAAAGGCCGGGCTGTCCATATTGACGGTACGCTGACCGACATTCACGCTGTTGCCTTTTTGGGGAACGTCAGCCGAATCGTCGTGGCTGCTGCATGCGGCTAACACCAGCACACCGGCGGCCAGTAACACGCGAAACGCAGTGATCATCTGTCCTGCTCCTGAATGATTTTGGGTAATGCGGGGAATTTTTTCGAATCGCCATCATATCCGAGGTTTTTCGCCTGCGTCGAGCCTGTTGGCGAAATAACATCAACTTTTTCCTAAAATAATTCCAAAATTAAACACTCCGACACATTTTATTTCGTCTGGTTATTTCTTTGACTCATAAAATAGAGAGTGATTAACCGCTTTTCCTCCTGAATTAGAACGGGAAATATAACGATAAAGGAGCAATACATGCTGACAGATTTCTTACTGCGGATCGCCCTGGCCGGTGCTTTGGGCGGATTGATCGGCATCGAACGTCAATTACGCGCCAAAGAAGCCGGATTACGTACTCATATTCTGGTGGGGATTGGCAGCGCCATGTTTATGATTGTGTCGAAATACGGCTTCGCCGATATTCTGATGCAAACGCACGTTAGTTTTGACCCCAGCCGCGTGGCAGCGCAGGTGGTCAGCGGGATGGGCTTTCTCGGGGCCGGGACCATCATTATCCAGAAGCAAATTGTTAAGGGATTAACCACCGCCGCCGGATTATGGGTCACTGCCGCCATCGGTCTGGTGATTGGTAGCGGTCTGTATGAGATCGGGATATATGGCGCTTTTATGACCTTAATTGTGCTGGAAGTTTTTCGCCAGATCAGCAATCACTGGGTCGGTCATCACCATTTAATTGAAATACGTTTATTGCCGGAAAGTGTGCCTGCGGTTTTAGTCGCATTACAGAAGATGCGTATTCGCCCCGGCCATATCAAAATCAATCAGCGCGATGAAGATGAAAGCAAATGTGAACTGATTCTGGACGTTATCCTGCGGCCTAAACAAAGTGTCGACAAACTTTATGAAGCACTGATGTCGGTGAAAGGAATAAAACGCATCGATATTAATTAATCGCCGTTCACCGCGCGAATTTCCCTATTTCGCCGCTGACTCTCCGGTTATTCCTTTCAGCGGCTACGACTATTCCTGAAACCGCCCCGTTGCTCATAACCCTCTAAAAAGCAAGGCTAAAAACCCCTGCACACAATCAGGATAAATTGATTAATCCCCCCTCTGCTAAGCTTTTATAATTATTGCCGGTGAAAATTACTGTTTTCCGGCCTTTTTGTGAGCAAAGCAAAGGGTATTCCATGATCACCACTGACGGTAATAACGCAGTCGCTTCCGTGGCTTATCGCACCAACGAAGTCATTGCCATCTACCCGATCACTCCCAGTTCTACCATGGCCGAAATTGCCGGTGCCTGGTCTGGCGAAGGGAAGAAAAATTTGTGGGGCGATGTCCCGACGGTAATGGAAATGCAGTCTGAGGCCGGTGCGATTTCCACTGTCCACGGCGCATTACAAACCGGCGCGCTGTCGACCTCTTTCACCTCGTCGCAGGGTCTGTTGCTGATGATCCCGGTGTTGTACAAACTGGCCGGTCAGCTGACGCCGTTTGTCCTGCACGTTGCGGCGCGTACCGTTGCGACGCACGCGTTGTCTATTTTCGGCGATCATTCCGACGTTATGGCCGTGCGCCAGACCGGTTGCGCCCTGCTCTCTGCCGCCAGCGTACAGGAAGCGCAGGATTTCGCGCTGATTGCCCAGGTCGCCAGCCTGAACAGCCGCGTGCCATTTATCCATTTCTTCGACGGTTTCCGGACCTCACATGAAATCAATAAAATCGCGCCGCTGAGCGACGACACGCTCCAGCAGATGCTGCCGCAGGCGCAGATTGACGCACACCGCGCCCGCGCCTTGTCACCGGATCATCCGGTGATCCGCGGCACGTCAGCCAACCCTGACACTTATTTCCAGTCACGCGAAGCCACCAATCCGTATTACAACGCCACCTGCCAGCACGTGGTCGACGCCATGAATGCGTTCGCCGCCCTCACCGGCCGCGAATATAAGCCGTTCGAATACGTCGGCGATCCGCAGGCAGAACGCGTGATCGTGCTGATGGGTTCCGGGATCGGCACCGCCGAAGAAGTCATCGAAACCCTGAATGCGCGCGGTGAGAAGGTTGGCGTGCTGAAAGTGCGTTTATACCGTCCGTTCAGCGCTGAACATTTGCTGGCCGTGCTGCCGCAATCCGTGAAAAGCATTGCCGTGCTGGACCGCACCAAAGAGCCGGGCGCGCTGGCCGAACCGCTGTATCTCGATATCATGACCGCGCTGGCTGAGGCCTATAACAGCGGCGAGCGCGATTCGCTGCCGAAAGTGATCGGCGGCCGTTACGGATTATCGTCAAAAGAATTCGGGCCGGACTGCGTACTGTCAGTGTTCCGCGAGCTGGCGCTCAGCAAACCGCGTCCGCGCTTCACCGTCGGCATTTATGACGACGTCACCGGGCTTTCCCTGCCGGTGGTTGAAGAAGAGTTGCCTGAGCGCGCCTCACTCGAAGCCCTGTTCTACGGGCTGGGCAGCGACGGTTCTGTATCGGCGACCAAAAACAACATCAAGATCATCGGTAACAGCACGCCGATGTATGCGCAGGGTTATTTCGTCTATGACTCCAAAAAGGCCGGTGGCCTGACGGTTTCACATCTGCGCGTCAGTGAAAAGCCGATCAAATCCGCGTATCTGGTCAGTCAGGCGCATTTCGTTGCCTGCCACCAGTGGCAGTTTATCGACCTGTATCAGATGGCAGAACGTCTGCGTCATGGCGGGATTTTCCTGCTTAACACACCGTTCAGCGCCGATGAAGTCTGGGCGCGGTTACCGCTGGAAGTGCAGGCGACGCTGATTCAGCGCGAAGCCCGTTTCTACGTAATTAACGCGGCGAAAATTGCCCGCGAGTGCAAACTCGGCGCGCGCATTAACACCGTCATGCAGATGGCGTTCTTCCACCTGACGCAAATCCTGCCGGGTGACGAAGCGCTGAAAGAATTGCAGGGCGCGATTGCCCGCAGTTACAGCAGCAAAGGCGAAGACGTGGTCACGCGCAACTGGATGGCGCTGGCCGCCACGCTGGAAGAACTGGTTGCCGTGCCGTTGCAGGCCATTCCGGAAAATCCGCGCAAACGTCCGCCCATTGTTTCCGACGCTGCACCGGATTTCGTCAAAACCGTCACCGCCACCATGCTGGCCGGGCTTGGCGACGCCCTGCCGGTTTCTGCCTTCCCGCCGGATGGCACCTGGCCGACCGGTACCACGCAGTGGGAAAAACGTAACATTGCTGAAGAAGTGCCGATCTGGAAGCCGGATCTGTGTACGCAGTGTAACCACTGCGTCGCCGCCTGCCCGCACTCGGCCATTCGCGCCAAAGTGGTTCAGCCGGACGCCATGGAAAACGCCCCTGCCGCGCTGCAATCGCTGGACGTTAAATCCCGTGACATGCGCGGCCAGAAATACGTATTGCAGGTCGCGCCCGAAGACTGCACCGGGTGTAATTTGTGCGTGGAAGTCTGCCCGGCGAAAGACCGTCAGGATCCGTCCATTAAAGCCATTAACATGGCTGACCGCATTGAGCACCTGGAAGAAGAACGCGCCAACTATGACTTCTTCCTCAGGCTGCCGGAAATCGATAAAACCACGCTGGAACGCATTGATATCCGCACCTCGCAGCTGATTACGCCGCTGTTTGAGTATTCCGGTGCCTGTTCCGGTTGTGGCGAAACGCCTTACATCAAACTGCTGACGCAGCTGTACGGCGACCGTTTGCTGATTGCCAACGCCACCGGCTGTTCGTCCATTTACGGCGGTAATTTACCGTCAACACCTTACACCACCAACGCCGATGGCCGCGGTCCGGCGTGGGCGAACTCACTGTTTGAAGACAACGCCGAGTTCGGGCTGGGCTTCCGTCTGACGGTCGATCAGCATCGCCGCCGCGTGCTGCGTCTGGTGGAATCGCTGGAACCGCATATTCCGGCCGATGTGCTGGGCGGCCTTCGCGATGAAACGTCCACGCCGGAAGTTAAACGCGGCCACGTCACCGCGCTGCGTAAAATTCTGGCCGACATTGATACACCAGACGCGCGTCAGCTGGCGACCGACGCGGATTATCTGGTGGATAAATCCATCTGGCTGATCGGCGGCGACGGCTGGGCGTATGACATCGGTTTCGGCGGGCTGGATCATGTCCTGAGCCTGACGGAAAACGTCAACGTGCTGGTACTCGATACCCAGTGTTATTCCAACACCGGCGGACAGCAGTCGAAAGCCACGCCGCTGGGTGCGGTCACGAAATTCGCCGAACAGGGCAAGCGCAAATCCCGTAAAGATCTGGGTGTGAGCATGATGATGTATGGTCATGTGTATGTGGCGCAAATCTCCCTCGGCGCGCAGCTCAACCAGACGGTGAAGGCGATTCAGGAAGCCGAAGCTTATCCGGGGCCGTCGCTTGTCATCGCGTACAGCCCGTGCGAAGAGCACGGCTACGATCTGGCGCTCAGCCATGATCAGATGAAACAGCTGACCACCACCGGTTTCTGGCCGCTGTACCGGTTTGATCCGCGCCGCGTGGAAGAAGGCAAACCGGCGCTGGCACTCGATTCAAGGCCGCCTTCCAGCGGGCTGACCGATACACTCAACAATGAGCAGCGGTTCAGAAGGCTGAATGCGCAACAACCGGAAGTGGCGGCGCAGTTGTATGCCGCGGCGGAGAAGGAATTGCAGCAGAAATATGACTTTTTGGCGATGCTCGCAGGGAAGAAGAGCGAGTCTGAGTCGTAAGTTTTGGGTCTTTAAAATTAAGGTCGTGGGCGCCAGCCCACACCGGGTTAAGGAGCGTAAACGCGCTCCTTAACAATCCTGCATTTTTCTCACTGCGCGCTGTTGCCGGAACGACGGACATGTTCTGCCGCTCCGGCGTGTGGCGCGAAATCTTGCCGCTGCGCGGTTCCTTCCTCAAAGATTCGAGCCCCAGGTCCCGAACTTCCGGTCAGCAAAATTTCTGAGCGCGCCAGGGTAATATTTCAAAAAAATAAACGTCAAAAGAGGATCTTTAACAGAACGCCTCATTTTTTACTTAAGGCAAATGGGAGGATGAGCTTAATTTATTTCGAGAATGATTATCATTTGTGAATGAATGATTATGGGATTTATGTCTAAAATAGGCATCGCAGAAGTTCCCTGTCTTTCATTATCTGAGAATCCAGTGCCGGCTTTCGAGAAATATTACACTGAATTATATCGGTTTATTAACCGTAAGCTTCGTGACCGCGAGCATGCAGAAGACATGGCGCAGGAGACGTTTATCCGGGCTTTGTCTGTCACGCAGCCGGTCCGGTCGCACCGGAGTTTGCTGTATCGCATCGCGCGAAATCTGCTGGTCGATCATTATCGCCGCCCCGAACTTCCGCTGGATGAGGCGTCTGAAGAAACCGATGGCGCGCATTTTGCCGCACCGTCTTATCTGCAACCTTACGAACTCATTGAAGAAAATCAGTATAATGCGCTGATGACCCGCACCATCGAAGCCCTGCCGCCACGATGCCGGGAAGCTTTTATCCTGCATCGTTTTGACGGTTTGTCGCAAAAGGATGTCGCGAGCCACATGGGAATATCCATCAATATGGTCGAGAAGCATATTATCCGCGCCATGATCGCCTGCCGGAACAGCAATGACGCCTGGCAGCAGGAACATCACACCCCGAACGCCGCCGGTCACGCAGAAAAGGATGCCCGCGATGAATAACATCTCCGATGCGCAGATGTCCGCCAGCGAACAGGCCGCGCGGTGGCTGAGCCGGCAACAGGCCGGTTTGTCGGTACGCGAACAGCGCGAGTTTGATGAGTGGCTCTCGCAGGGCGAAAATGCCGGGGAATTCCAGGCGATGCAGGCCGTATGGCAGCGCGTCGGCGATTTGCCGCAGAAAAATATTGCCCGGTTGCGGGCTTCGCTGCCGGTGAAAAAGCCCCAGGCGCGTCGTGCTTTCTGGTTTGCCGCCCCGGTTGCCGCGCTGCTTTGCGTGATACTGATGTGGCCCGCGTGGCAGGGGTTTGCACCGCCGGTCATGACCACCGCGTTTCATACCGGTCGCGGAGAATTAGAACAACTCACGTTGCCCGATGGCACGCTAGTCAGCCTTGATGCCGAAACGCAGTTGCAGGTCGCGTATTTTGAGCAACGCCGCGAAGTCACGCTGATCAAAGGTCAGGCGTATTTTCAGGTACAGCATCTGGAAGATAAGCCGTTTATCGTTTTCAGCGGTCCTTCCCGCGTGACGGTTTTGGGGACTCATTTCAGCGTACGGTACATTCCGAAATCGATGAGCGGCGACGGTACGGACGTTGCCGTAAGCAGCGGCGCGGTGCGTGTCGGGCCGCGGTCGTGGCTGCAAAATATGCACTGGCGCGTGATGGCTACGCTGCGGCAGGATCCGCAAAACCGTCATCTGATGGTGCTTCGCGCCACGCAGCGGGCGACCAGCGATGCCAGCGGCGCACTGACGCGTCAGGCGTCTGTCGCGCCGGACACCATTGCCGACTGGCGGCAGTCGCGGATTAATTTTAATAACACCCCGCTCAGTCTGGCGCTGGCCGAATTCTCGCGTTACGGCGAAATGCCTTACCACGCAGCCTCGCCGGACGTCGCCGCGCTGCGCATCAGCGGCAGTTTTAACGTTCACCGCCCGGACAGCTTCGTCCGCGCATTGCCTAAAGTGTTGCCGGTAAAAATCAGCACGCAGACCGGCGAAACGCAGATATCGCGGCGCTGATCGTCACAAAAATCTCCACCCGCTAAAAAAGTTTAAAAAATTTCAGCAGACGACGTCAGGGTTTTGGCGTCGGTCTCGTCTTCAGAAAGGATAATGATTCTTATTTGGTTTTTTCTGGGGATAACTGCATGACCATTTCGACGATTTACCAGGGTGCCCGTTTCAACACCGGCCTGACCGCCATCGCGCTGGCGGTTTGCTCTCCGCTCGCCGTTGCGGCGGCCACGCTCACCGTTTCACTTCCGGCTCAGCCGCTGATCGCCTCGCTTAATTCGCTGGCACAGCAGGCTGGCGTGCAGCTGATTGCCGCGCCCGAATCTGTGGCGCAAAAAACGGCACCGTCCGTGAAGGGAACGATGACGCTGGAAGCCGCGCTTGGCCGCGTGCTGCAAGGCTCCGGCCTGAGTTTCAGCATTGAAAATGACACGGTTGTCGTCGCCCCGCAGCCTGCTGCCGGTTCCGATACCATGACGGTGAACGGGCAATACGGCGCGTGGACCACCGTCCCTCAGGAAAGCAATTCCGCCACCAAAACCGACACGCCGCTGCTTGAAGTGCCGCAGTCAGTTTCCGTGGTGACGCGCGAGCGTATGGATCGCCAGAACGTGCAAAGCGTGACGGAAGCGCTGCGTTATGTGCCGGGCGTGAAAACTGAAACCTACGGTGTCGATCCGAAAGGTTATGACTGGATTTATATCCGCGGCTTCAATGCCCTGACCACCAACGATTACCGCGATGGCCTGCGTCAGCTCAACAACAGCTACAGCTATTTCCGCACCGAACCGTACGCGCTGGAACGCATTGATATCGTGCGCGGACCGTCATCCACCCTTTTCGGGCTGGGCGATGCGGGCGGGATTGTGAACCGCGTCAGCAAACTGCCGTCCGCACAGGGCGTGCATGACGTTCAGGTTGAACTGGGCAATTTCAACCGCCGTCAGGCGCAGTTTGATATGAGCGACAAAATTGACGATGACAGCCACTATCTGTACCGCGTCATTGGCCTCGCCCGCGACAGCGACACGCAATTTCAGTACAAAAACGGGCCGGACGTGGAAGACAACCGCCTGTATCTCGCGCCGTCGTTTACCTGGCTGCCAGACGATCAGACCAGCCTGACCCTGCGTGCGGATTACCTGCGTGATACGTCCGGTGGCACCGTTTCCGTGCTCACTAAACCGGGCGGCAACGTCACCGACACTCTGCTTGGTGATTACAACTACAATCATTTTCGTCAGGAACAGTTCACCGTGGGTTATGAGCTGAGCCATCAGTTCAACGACATTTTCCAGGTGCGCCAGAACGTGCGTTACGGCCAGACCGACACCATTCTCAACAACCTGCTGCCGGGCAACGTCAATTTCACCACCGGCACCGTGTCGCGTAACGCCATCCGTTTTGATGAACACATGCGCGCGTTCAATATGGATAACCAGTTGCAGGCCGATTTCGCCACCGGGCCGGTGACGCACCGCCTGCTGACCGGGCTGGATTACAGCCGCCTCGACGGCAACGCCAAACGTTTTGGTGCAGCCGCTCCGGCGCTGGATATCTACAATCCGGTGTACGGGCTGGATATCGCGGATCCGACTTACGCGCTAAATGACAACGATCAGACCACCGCACAGCTCGGCGTTTACATGCAGGATCAGATTTCCCTGACACCAAAATGGCTGCTGACGTTGGGCGGCCGTCATGATGACGTGAGTATGCGTACCGAAAATAACCTGACTGACACCACCAGCTGGGTGGACAAAGGCGCATGGACCGGTCGCGCCGGTCTGACCTATCTGGCCGAAAACGGACTTGCGCCGTACATCAGCTACGCCGAATCTTTTGTGCCAAACAGCGGCACCGACAGCAAGAACCGTACGTTTGATCCGAGCCAGGCGCACCAGTATGAAGTCGGCGTGAAATATCAGCCGGATCCAACGCTGCTGATGACGCTGGCGGCGTTCGATATTACCAAAAGCAACGTGCTCACCAATGAGATCGTGAATAACGTCATCACCGGTTATCAGGTGGCGTCCGGCGAAGTACGTTCGCGCGGTATCGAAGCCGAAACCACGGTGAAGCTGACGGAAAATCTGGATGCCTTGGCGTCGTACACCTACACCGAAACGGAAATCACCAAGAGCAACAACGGAGATCGCGGCAAACAACAGGCTAACGTACCGAAACATATGGCCTCGACCTGGCTGAACTACGGTTTCCATCAGGGTGTGCTCGACGGCCTGCTGCTCAGCACCGGCGTGCGCTATGTCGGCAGCATGTATGGCGATAACGCCAACACCATTCCGGTGAAGAACTTCGCGCTGGTGGATGCAGGTGCGAAATATCAGGTGAACCAGCATGTGACGGTCGGATTCAACATTCAGAACCTGTTTGATCACCACTATGTCGGCACCTGTGACGACGACACCAGCTGCTATCCGGGGCAGGAACGAACGTTTATCGGCTCGCTGAAATACAGCTTCTGATGTCCGCTTTTTTACTCAGTCGTCGTGACTGTCTGAAAGCGTTGCTGGCGCTGCCGTGGGCGAATGCCCCGGCGGCGCTGGCCGCTTCATCGCCGTCCTTAACGACAAACGCAGATCGTATTATCGCGATTAACTGGCTGGCGGCGGAAACCCTGCTGTCACTGGGCATTACGCCGCTGGCCGTTTCCGATGTGGGCTATTTCCACCGCCGGATCGCAGAACCCGTTTTACCGGAAAAGGTGCAGGATATCGGCCCGTTCTGGGAACCGAATATCGAGCTTATCGCCGCCCTGAAACCCACGCTGATCCTCAGCGATATGATCGCGCCCGCCCTTCTCGACAGCCTGCAACGCATCGCGCCGGTGCAGGTGGTTTCGGTCTATCCCGCCGCGGGCGATCTCTGGCTGACATTAGTCAGTTTTACTGCCGGTCTGGGCAAAAAATTCTCCGCATCCGCGCAGGCGGCGCAGCTGATAAACCGCGCCACCCGTACCCTCAGTGACGGCCAGCAACGGCTCAGCCGCGTGGCCGGTCAGCGGATCCTGGTGGCGGTGCGCAGTCAGGACGGCAAATACGCCACGGTGTATGGCCGGAACAGCCTGCCGGACGTCATACTCACCCGCCTCGGCCTGCGCAACGCCTGGACGCAGCCGGTTGGCGCGATGGGCACGGCAAACGTCAGCGTTGAAAAACTGGCGTCATTGCCGGCTGACTGGCTGTTTTACACCGAATTACCGACGACGCTGACGCAGGTTTCCCGCCTGCGTCAGCCGGACGGATTATGGCAACAGCTGCCGCTGGTCGCGGGCGGACGCGCACGGGAACTGACACATTTCTTTCCGTTTGGCGGCCTGACGACAGCCACTGGTCTGGCACAGCACATCACGACAGCGCTCACGGATCCTGACTCTCATGCGTAAATTATCTCCGTTGCCCTGGCTGATTATCCTGCCGCTGGCGCTGCTGTATGTCCTGCTGTTAATCAGCAATCTCGGGCGCCTTCATGCCGGCAATCTGCCTTCCACGGCAAGCCTGTTGCTGCATTACAGTTTTCTGCCACGGCTGGCGACCGGCGCGCTGGCGGGCATGGCACTGGCGACCGCCGGTTTGCTTTTCCAGCAGGTTTTGCGCAATCCGCTGGCGGAACCGGCCACTTTGGGGATTGCCGCCGGTGCCAATCTGGCGATGTCGGCGGGCATTATCGTTTTTCCCGGTTTACTGGTTTTCGGCCTGACGAATTTGGCGCTGGCCGGTGCGGCGCTGACCGCGCTGGTGCTTTATCTGCTGATCGCCCGTCAGGGGCTGGATCCGCTGAAAATTATTCTGACCGGCATGGTCATCAGCCTGTATGGCAATTCCGTGAATACGCTGATGGTGTTGTTCAATCATGATTATCTGAGTGATTTATTCAGCTGGCAGGCCGGTTCGCTGAACCAGAACGGCTGGCCGGTCGCGCAGTTTTTACTGTTGCCGGTGCTGTGTCTGATGGCGGGAAGCGGGCTGCTGGCAAGGCCGCTGATGCTGATCGGCCTGTCTGATCAGAGCGCCGGTGCGCTGGGCGTTTCGGTGGTAAAAATCCGCATTGCCACGCTCGCCGTTGCCGTGGCGCTCAGCGCGCTCATCACCAGTCAGGTCGGCATCATCAGTTTTATCGGGCTGGCCGCTCCGGCGCTGGTGCGTCTGGCGGGCGTCCGGCGCTTCACGCATCAGCTGATCTGCGTGCCGCTGGCCGGTGCCGGGCTGCTGACCGCCGTCGATCAGCTGGCGCAATTTCTCTCACCCGCCGGCGGGGATTTGCCGACCGGTGCGCTCGCCGGATTACTCAGCGCGCCGCTGATGCTGATGTTGCTGTTCCGCCAGCGCAATCCGTATATCGCCCCGCAAACGTTAAACATGCCGGTGTTACGCACGCTGACGCGCCGCCGGGTTGCGGTTCTGTTGCTGATGTTAGCCTGCGGCATCGCGCTTTCGCTGTTCGTCAACCGTACGCCCGATACCGCAGCCGCAGCCGGTTCACTTCTGCTATGGCGCTGGCCGCGGATGCTCGGTGCGCTCAGCGCGGGCGCGATGCTGGCGGTGGCCGGTGTGCTGATCCAGCGCCAGAGCGGCAATCCGCTGGCGAGCCCGGAACTGCTCGGTATCAGCAGCGGCGCATCGCTGATGGTGGTTTTGCTGGTGATCCTGTTTAATCAGCCGCTGTCACAGCTTTTCCCTGCCGCACTGGCGGGCAGTTTGCTGGCAATCTTCACACTGTTTATGTTCGGCATGCGCTCGCGTTTCCAGCCACAATCGATGGTGATGGTCGGGCTGTGTCTGACCAACCTGAGTATGGCGCTGAGCATGTTGTTGCTGATGAGCGGCGACCCGCGCGCGATGATGCTGCTCAACTGGAGCACCGGTTCGACCGCCGGGATCACGCCTGAACGCGCGATGTGGGGCGCGGGACAGGCGCTGATGCTGATCCCGCTGACGTTGTTATTGCAGCGCCGGATTACGTTGCTGAGCCTCGGGCAGCAGACGACACGGGCGCTCGGTGCCGGAGTGCGCCGCAGCAATATGCTGATTTTACTGCTCGCCGCCGCGCTGACCGCAGGCGGCACGCTGCTGATTGGCCCGCTGAGTTTTGTCGGCCTGATTGCGCCGCAGCTTGCCCGCTACAGCGGCGCGAATCGTTTTCGTGCGCAATGCCTGCTCGCCGCACTGTATGGCGGATTGCTGATGGTGATCGCCGACTGGCTGGGCCGCAATATTGCCTGGCCGTGGCCGGTATCAGCCGGAATGCTCTGCGCATTGCTCGGGGGACCGTGGTTTTTGTGGGGTCTGGTGAGGCGGTAGGATCGCGGCGGGCGGGGCTTACCACCCAAGGTCTTGATTTATGAGATGCGATCACTGCAATTGAAAACCCAAATTACTCCCGCTGAAGCCGATGCTTATGCCCCTTCATTAACCCCAGCGAAGCCGAATACGCGGCTCCCTCATCCCCTGCCATAATCGCTTCGTAAATCTTTTTATGATCGTTCAGACACATGCCGCCTTCCTTCGACGAGTATTCGAAAAACCACTTAAAAATCGTCGTCAGCACATTACCGAACGGGACATAAAAACAGTTGCCGGAGGAGATGAAAATCATCCGGTGAAACTGGGTATCGATATTTACCCACGCCTGCGCATTGAAATTCTCCGAAACGTGGCACATCTGGCGGTAAATCCGTGACAGCTCAATGCGTTGCTCTTTGCTGGCGTTCACCGCTGCCAGCGCCGTGGCATGTGGTTCGATCGCTTTGCGGAATTCAAGAAACTGATGATAAATCTCTTCCGTGGCTTCCATGCCCTGCATCCATTCCAGCAGTTGCGGATCGAGCATGTTCCACTGCGGACGCTCTTTAACGCGGGTGCCGATTTTCGGGCGAGATTCCAGCAAACCTTTTGACGTCAGCAGTTTCAGGGCTTCACGCAGCGCGGTGCGGCTGACCCCAAACTGTTCGCCGAGGTCGATTTCGCTGGGCAAAATGGCGCCGGGTGCCAGTTCGCCGGAGAGGATTTTGCGGGCAATATCGCGGGCAATGTGGGTGTTGAGGCCACGGGTCATGCCTGCGGCGGTTTCAAACTGCATCGTCATTCGCTTCCCTTTTTCTGTGCAGATTGCCGACATCATAGTTCAGGCGACGCCGCGCTGCATGCGGGCGTCGCGCTAAACTCACAAACTGTGCGCTATGGCGCCATCTGCCCGCCGTTGACGTCTAATATCTGGCCGGTGATGTAACCGCTGCACGCATGGGAAGCAAAAAACAGAAAGCTGGGTGCCAGTTCTTCGCTGGTGCCAAAGCGCCCCATGGCAATAGAACCGGCG
The DNA here is from genome assembly GCF_019049615.1 of Rahnella sp. BCC 1045. Lineage (NCBI taxonomy): Bacteria > Pseudomonadati > Pseudomonadota > Gammaproteobacteria > Enterobacterales > Yersiniaceae > Rahnella > Rahnella sp. BCC 1045. Next base: position 68,002 of record NZ_JAFMOZ010000122.1, read on the forward strand.
ATTTTCTCACGCACTTCCGCACTTTTATCTGCGTGGAAAACCGTGTCGATAGTGCCCGGTGCAATGACGTTGAAGCGGATATTGTCTTTGGTGAATTCCTTCACCCAGTTGCGGTGGACGTTGTGGAGCCAGGCTTTGGACGCCGCGTACAAACTCGCGCCGGGCCCGCCGCCTTCGCGTCCGGCAATCGAACCGGTACTGATCACTGACGTGGTTTTACCGCTTTGTTTTGCCGCGTGGCGCAAATGCGGAATGGCGAATTTCGTCACCATCAGCGCCGAGCGGGCGTTAAGATCCATAACGTGGTCATAAAATTCGTCGTCGATATTTTCTAACCCCTGACGACCGCCCAGCCCGCCTGCGTTATTGATCAGCACGTCGATGCCGCCAAAACGTTCGACAAAATTGGCGACCAGCGCTTCGCATTCCGCAGACTTCGTCACGTCGGCACCAAAGTACGCCACTTCGCCGCCATTTTTGGCAATAGCGGCAGCCAGTTTACCGAGGCTCTCATCGTGGCGATGACCGTTGATTCCGACTTTCGCCCCTGCCGCCGCAAAGGCCTGCGCCGCTGCCAGACCGATGCCTTTCGTTGAACCGGTAATCAGAACTCGCTTGTCTTTCAGATCGTTAAACATGATGACTCCTTTATGACTCGGGAATGTTCAGAGATGAGACGGCTCGCCACGCCGTGCTGAAGGCGTTTTCCGCATCCGGTGTCGGACCGTTACTGATGAGGACATTTAATGTCCGGTTGCCGGTGCAGAGAATATTCAGTTCGGTTTGACGGTCGTCGTGGCTGACCACGCGGACCTGTAAGACTTTCCCTCTTGCGTCGAGCGAGGTTTCAGTCGCTTCGTCAAAATAACCGTGGGTTTCAAATACGCTGGCAAAAATGGCATCAGAACCGTGCGTGCGCAGCAGCAACGCCGGTTCGCTGCGCAGGTTGAAATGCGGATCGTTTGCGCCGGTGCGGGCGACGATCAGTTCGCCGCCGTCGGGGAAGGCGCTGATGAGCGTCCGGTAAGTTCCGCCGTCCAGCCAGCTGAACAGCGCAGAATCACCGGCGGGCACTGCGCCGCGTGCGCAATCCCAGAGATGCTGATAGCCGTGGTTTTCGCCCAGCGGTTTCATTTCACCGGCGGCTTTCAGCGTTGTATCGCTGCGCACAAACTGGCCGAGATGATGCAGGCAATAATCGTAACGATGCGGCTGGTCGCTGGTAAGACGGAAAACATCGACGATCAGCGGAGAAGAAAACTCCGGTAAATCAAGCAGCAGAACGGTGCGTTGCTGTTCAACACCAGGGGTGTAATCGTGCAAACGTGCACTCATGCCCTGCCCGGCCTGAGCCTGCGTGACAAAGAAATGCCGCTGGCCGGAACGCTTTTCAGCTTGCAGACTTTGCCCGCCGTTCTGGCTCTGACCGTCGACGACGACCGTATTGTGCGCGACAGTTTGCTTGCAGTAAGTGTTGTTCTCGGGAATATAGCGCCCGCCGAATTTCGGCTCGACGTTAACCCAGCGGCCAAATCCGTAGTCGCGCAAGAACTCGCGCCCGTGATTAAACAGGCTCAGATGCAACCCGTCGAAATGCCCGTGGTTCAGCGCCGAATGCAGGCGCGGAATGCTGCCATGCTGTCCGTACCACATCAGCGCCATGGTCTGGTTTTCTTCACCACTGCGCAAAATCCCGATCCCCCCGTGTTGCCCTTCCGGCCCGTCGCGAAGTTCAACGCTTTCACGGTTTAGGGGCAGCGGAGGTGAATCAGATAACGCAGCGGAAAGCGCCAGCGCGGCGGCATTCAGCCAGACGGTTTGCTGTTTTTGTGCGACGGCGAGCCAGCGCGGATCCTGATGATAACGGTGATAACAGACGCTGGCAGCAATCACCGCGCCGTCGTCGCTGATGTTGATCGTTTTCGATGAATCATTGAGCGCAGGCCAGGTGCCGTCGGGGAACGCGGTGAGGATTAATGCTTCGCAGGTTTTGCGGATAATCTCGTCGCGGAACTGAAAGATCTGCAATTCCGGCTGCCGGCGATCAATCACTTCCGCCAGCAGTAACAACGGACGCAGTGCAAAACGATGGTAATACGGCCCTTCAATATAGTAACCGTCCGGCGAAAACAGCTGGCTGAGCTGCGCAAAAAAACCGCCACTTTCGCTGTCGCCTTTCAGCCCGTACAGCGCCTTTTCAACCAGCGAATCATCTTGCAGCGCGTACCCGCTGATGGCGGCCGCCGCGACCGACCAGATCCCGTGGTTATGCACAATATCGAAATCTTTCGCATGGCGGCTGAGTGCGTCATCCGCCATCACGCGAAACAGGTGGTCTTCGATGTGCGAACGCTCAGGCTGGCTGAGCGACGGTATCAGGCAGTGATAGCCTTCGACGGCGTAGAGCCAGAACATATTTTCATTGAGCGTCTGATGGAAAATCCGGCCCGGCGCGTTGCTGTCTTTACTGGTCGCGCTGCCCAGGGTCGGGTAAATATCGGCGTAACCGTTCAGCAGTGAAAGCGCGAAATCCCGGTAACGCCGCTCGCCGGTGATCAAAAAAAGTCGTCCGGCCAGATTGATGTAGACGTAATTTTGTTTGTGCTGATGATGTTCCGCGCCGCCCGCTTCGCCGTGACCGGGTACCGGCGCCGGTTGCGCCATGAACGTTTCCAGTGCGGCGATGTTTTCGCGAAGCACCGCGCCCGTCAGCGTTTCGGCATCTCTCTGCGCCCGTAATTGTTGGGCATCGTCGGGGCTTATCAGCAGCGGTTTCCAGAGGCTCATTTTTTGCCTCCGGCGGCCTGCGGCGCGACATAACCGGCCGCAAACGCCGGCAGCGATAACAGCCAGGTTTCGCGTTCCGCCTCCATCACCGCGCCGCGCGTGACGTCTTCATGATACCCGCCCGCGGCGGGTTTACCGGCAGACGGCAGTTCAAACCTGGCGCGGCGGATTTGCTGTTCGTAACGTTGCCCGCCAGTGCCGTTATCCGCCCACGATAGTAATGGCACAGGCCGCACGCGGATCTGGTCGATGGTTTTATACGGCCACGGCACGGACGCGTCCGTGTAACGCGCCATAAAATCCAGCGAGGTCAGCAGCCCGCCGCCTTGTGGCGTTTTGTAGTGCCAGAGGTCGATGCCGTTTTTCTGCGCCAGCACCGCCATCATGCTGATCGCCTGCAAATTGAAATAGCTGTAATGGAACGAACGGGTGCGCGCCAGTTCAGCGGGCTGCGTGCCGTCGGGCTTGAGCTGAATATCCAGCTTACTTTCCATCAGTTTTGCCATATCGCGGATCACCGCTTTATCGCCGAGATACCACGCAATGCCGGACACCTGAGTGACATACCAGTTACCGTGATTGTTCTGCGTGAGGCCCTCTTTTTTAGCGATTTTGCTGCCCTGAAGCCAGGTCAGATAATCCTGCATCCAGACGCGGATTTGCTGATCGTCACTGTCCGTCCACGCCCGATTCCCGTGCAGCAAAACCAGCGAATCCACAATGCGCGTGGAGAAGTAACGTCCGTCCAGCACACCGGCGTTTCGTCCGGCTGAAATACCCGGCACGCCCTGCGCATAATTCAGGTTCGGATTCATGCGCTTTTCCGGCGTAATAAACCACGCCCGCAGCAGGCTGGCAGCTTTATCGGCATACTTCTGTTCGCCGGAGAAATACCAGGCCAGCGTCAGGTTCTGCACCCGCGCGGTGAAATCCGCCAGCCGCACGCCGTCACTCTGCTCGTTTTTACTCGCCGGATTGACGCGCCCGTCTTTACGGATCCACGGCAAACCGTCCGCTTTGCTGCTGTCCGGCCACCAGTAAGCGCTCAGGCTGAGGTAATCGTGCATCGAGCCGGAGGGCGGCGTCATGCCTTTGTCTGTCACGCTCAGGTCGGGCTTTTTCAGCGCGGAATCCGCCGCCGCCAGCAGGTGCCGGTAAGCATCCTGCGTTTGCGGTGCAGCGGTATTTTCATGCAGTTGCTGGCGAACCACGTTCAGCTGCGCCGTGTTCAGAAATGCCGGTTCTGCCGCCAGCGCACCTGCGCTGCAAAACGCCATCATCGCCACGACGGCGAGCTGTTTAACATCAGCGGTACGGCACTGAATAAACGTCATGCTTTCTCCGGAATTAAAAAGGGTTAGCGCGCTTTAGTAATACAAATAAAGCAATGAATGATTCGAAGCGCCAGTCAGAATGGGCTTAAAAGCACACAAATAGCCCAACAAGTGACCAGCCTCACAAATCGATAACAAACTAAGCATTTCTTATTTGTCGGACTTTTAATTTAAATCTCCTCTTCTACGCTTGCTCAATACATAACCAAAAACCTCCCCTGTAAACGAGAGAGTAACGACAATGGATATCAATGTTCTGGTCATGATCGGTTACTTCGTTTTAATGATTGCCATCAGTTATGCGTTCAAAAAGATGGCTTCCGGCTCGTCGAGCCACTATTTCCGCGGCGGCGGGCGCATGCTCTGGTGGATGGTGGGCGCCACCGCGTTCATGATTCAGTTCAGCGCCTGGACCTTCACCGGTGCCGCCGGACAGGCTTACCGCTACGGTTTCAACGTGGTGAGCGTGTTCGCCGGTAACGTGTTCGGCTATCTGGTGGCGTGGTGGTGGTTCGCCGCCCGTTTCCGCCAGCTTCGGGTCGATACTGCCACAGAGGCCATCAACCATCGATTCGGCAAAGGTAACGAACAGTTTTTCACCTGGATGATTATTCCGCTGAGCATTCTCAGCGCGGGCGTATGGCTGAACAGTCTGGCGGTGTTTGCCAGCGCGGTGTTCCGGCACGACATTACGCTGACGCTGTGGGTCACCGGTCTGGTGGTACTGGTGATTTCGTTACTGAGCGGCGCATGGGGGGTGGTGGCGAGTGATTTTGTGCAGACGCTGGTGGTGGCGATTATTTCGATTGCCTGTGCGGTGGTCGCGCTGTTCAAGGTCGGTGGCCCGGTCAAACTGGTGACAGAATTCCCGTCCGGCTTTTTCACCGGCCCGGACGTCGGCCCGCATTACATTTCCCTGCTGGTCGCCTGTTTCCTGTTTTTCTTTATCAAGAACGTGCAGAGCATTAATAACCTGCAAGATTCTTACCGTTTTCTGAATGCCAAAGACAGTTTTAACGCCAAAAAAGCGGCGCTGTTTGCGCTGATTCTGATGCTGACTGGCACGGTGATCTGGTTTATCCCGCCGTGGGCGGTGGCCATTCTTTATCCTGACGCCGCAACCGCACACCCGGAGCTGGGGAAAAATGCTACCGATGCGGTGTATCTGATTTTTGCCGAACGCGCGATGCCGGTGGGCACCGTTGGCCTGCTGATGGCGGGATTATTTGCCGCGACGATGTCGTCGATGGACTGCGCGCTGAACCGTAATTCAGGGATTTTTGTACGCAGTTTCTGGACGCCCATTGTTAACCGCAACACACAACGCAACGACAAGTATCAGCTGCGCGTCGGTCAGGCCACGTGCGTGGTCAACGGCGTACTCGTGATCCTGGTGGCGCAGTATATGCACACTATGCAGACCGTCAGCCTGTTCGACCTGATGATGAAAGTCGGCACGCTGATGCAGGCACCGATTATCGTGCCACTGTTTCTTGGCGTGTTCATCCGCAAAACGCCGGACTGGGCGGCGTGGGCCACGGTGTTGTTCGGATTATGTGTGTCTTACATCGTCGCTAACGTGTTTACCGCGCCAGATGTCGCCCGTTTACTGGGCATTACGTTGACCACGCGCGAGATGCTGGATGTGGCGATTATGTGGAATATCTTCTCGCATCTGGTCTTCACCGGCGGGTTTTTCTGCCTGACCACCCTGTTCTACCGCGAGAATGCGACAGCCCGTGAAACTCAGCGTCAGCAGTTTTTCACCGATATGGAAACGCCGGTGTATGCCGATAACGAACAGGATGAATTCGACCGGCTGCAACGCGATAAAATTGGCCGGATATCCCTGTATATGGGGGCCGGTTTGCTGCTGATGGTGCTGGTACCTAACCCGTTATGGGGCCGTGTTCTGTTCCTGATTTGCGCGCTGTCGATACTTGTCTTCGGCTGGGTTTTACATCGCAGTGCGGAGAAAGGCATGAAAGCCGCAAAAGAAGGCAAGGCCGCGAAACGCAACATCGCGACTTCACAGCGGTAATCGTGCGGATAGAAATCGAATGCAGGACATTCTGGATGGAATGTCCTGTTTCTCGTTTAAATCAGCCCGCGCTGTTTTAACGTGATGCGTGTGGCTTCGTTGAGATCGAACTTCAGCAGATCTTCTTTACGTACCCAGGCGTAACTTTCAAATTCGTCGTTCAGCGTGATCACAGTGTTCTTCGCCTGACAGGTGAAAATCAGGTAAATCATGTAGATTTCTTCCTGAGTTCCATCGGGATACGTCTTCAGGCGGATATCATCGCGGAACGTCCACGGCGTGATATGCGTCAGTTCCAGCGCTTCGCCCAACTCTTCCCGCACTTCGCGTAATAACGCCTGCTCAACGGTTTCGCCCGCTTCCATTCCGCCGCCGGAAAGCGCCCACTGGCCGGGGAAAACGCCGCGCCCGGAGGCCATTTTACACAGCAGATACGTTCCCTCATGTTCAATTAACGGACAAACGATGGTTCTTTGACGCATGATGACTTTCCTTGTTTTAGACTTTGTTTGAGACTAATGTGCGCGCTAAAAAATACCATAATCTGGCGTCGCTGTGGCGGGAGTCGGGAAGAGTTGAGAAGTGCTGCGCAAAAATAAAAACCCGCCTTCATCAGCGGGTTTTTAAGAAATAATCAGGAAACTGAATCAGAAACACGGTGCTTATTTAGGCAACTCCGTTACCTGTTTCACTTCGGATTTGTTGATTTGCTGTTTCACACCATTGGCATCAGTATACTCAAGCAATCCGGTAGGCGCTTCTTTTGGCTTACCGTCGCTGACGATGGTTCTCGCGTCATTGGTCTGAATAGCATAACTCGTCCGGGTACAGCCCGATAAGGCTGCGACACTGATTAATGCGGCTAATGGCAAAAGCAAAGTCCTGTTCATATTTCTCTCCTGTCTACCGATTATTGAGCAACTCAGTTATCCAGTTCGCTCATGTTTTTAACCTGATCGCGGTTGATCTGCTCAGTCTTTCCTGTCTCAGCATTTTTGTACGATACCAGGCCGGTATCGCTGTCAACCTGAGGTTTACCGTCCGTGACGATGGTTTTTCCGTCCGTGGTTTTAATCGCCTGATTCGACGCACACCCGGCTACGAATAAAATGGAAACAGCAGCCAGCGACGCAGCAATAAGGTTTTTCCTCTTCATACACTTCCTCCTTAAAGGGGTTCTGTCTTAACAATTAGTCAGTTAAGTATAGGCACTTTTGCCGGAGGCATTGAAAAATAGGACAAACGGAAATTTTCTCAGCCTGGTGGACCTCTGCCGGTGGCAAACTGTCCCGATTCAGCCGTTAAGCGTTTAGGAATATTCTGTATTCCTTTCATTTATTTCTAAAAATACCTGTACAACTTTCTACATCTTGTATAACTTTATAGTCACACAAGTAATCATTAACTACGCACACATTAACAAGAGGATATGTCATGCGTCAGAATAAGCACGATGGATTGTCACCAGAAACCTCCCCTTCGCTCTACACACAGGGTTTTTCTAAAGAGGAAACAATGGGGCGCGTTGTGGTTGAAATTCTGGAAGCAGGCAGGAACCTAAATCGCAAAGCGTTGTGTTCGAAACTTTTGAATCGTGTAGAATCCGCTGGCAGCGAAGAAGAGGAAAAGCATTATATGAAGCTTATCCGTCTGGTTCTTGAACGTGATTCATGATCTATTAAATTCACAGAGTAAAAATGGGCTTCATATAAATTCGGTTTGACATATTATGCGGGCTTGATTAATTCATAGCCAACCAATGCTTTATTTCCGTTAGCGTAATACCCTGCGGTATGAAGTCATAACTCTGAACCTGAAGCTACTCTGCCCAGACCTTTGGCCAGCATATATTCAGAGGCTGATAATATGTATAGAAGTAATGAAGAAAAATTAACGGACAAACTCATTGGTGAGGCTGTAATCTCCTTACTTAAATCGAAAAGTCTACTATCAATCGACAGACTCATTAAGCAGTTACAGTTTATGGCTGCGAGTGCTGAAAACTCAAATCGAAAAAGTGCCCTGGAGCAGATCATCAATGAGATGCGCCACGATCAGGCTGATAAGCGTGCGCGTGTCAGTTATGAGGTCCGGGACGTCGACAATGTACGACACTTTTTCAATGCTGAAGGGCCGTCCAATGACCAGAAAAAACATTGATGCATCAAACCAATGTGTACTAAGTCACAACGACTCGGTTGTATCAAATCCATCTCAGCCGATGTCAGACACTGTCAATAGCTCTGGCATTTATAAACATTTCGCTAAAGCTGGTGAACTTTACTCCAGTGAAGCTGAAGTTCTGGGTGCCGCAATTCGTCTTATTCTTGCGAATAAAGGTACGGTGACCAATAAGGCCATCATGCTCCACCTGATTAATCAGCTTGAAACCACGTCAGACGTTGTGCAGCTGGATATTTTGCGCGGCGCACTTGAAATGGTGGTGGGCATGACGCCCGATGATTCCGTATTCTGATCTTTGAAGAAAGATCCACTTTTTTATTATTTTCCTCCCGCCCGGTCATTACAGCCGGGTGCGGGATCTTAAATTATCTATTCTTAATACAAACGCGGAGGGTATTAAAATGCATGACGTGTCTTATACTCATGTGACATTAGCTGATTATATTCTGACAGAAGATCCTGAACTTCTTGTTGAAAACGAAACGGTCACCCGTATTTATAAAAACTTAAAGAAACAAAAAGAAGTGGTTACTCACAAAGATATTATTCTTTGTCTGATTCAGAAGATTGAGCAGGAAAGTGATACCGACAAGCAGGATATTTATCTGGAAGCGCTTGAATACGTCGTTTACCGCACACCTGATGATGATATTGTATAAATCCACAGCAAATCATTTTAAATGAGCCCGGCTAATATTATCTGCCGGGCTCATGCGTCTAAAGCTTACATACCGCCTGCAAGTTCTCAGAGAGCCTGATTACCAGACTGATATTCGTAGCTGACTTCCGGCCAGGTCACTACCGGCGTGCCCTTCAGTCTTGGCTCAGCAAATAACTCGCCCTGGAAATTACACACCCCTGCCGCATCCAGCCACATCCACTCTTCGGGTTTTTCAACGCCTGTCGCGATAACAGAGATTTCTAACGCTGAGCAGAACCTGATGATGGCCTGCACGACGGCCTGTTTCGGTCCGCTGGTATGGATGTCACAAATCATATTGCGATCAATCATAATTTTGTCCGGCTGGCATTGCGTCAGCAGCAATAATCCCGCAGAACCCGCACCAAAATCATCGATCGCCAGACGCATTCCCGAGGCTTTAAGTTGTTTCATCGCGGTTGAAAACTTGTCCTCACGGGTTATGACGCCGTTTTCTGTGATTGCCACCACAATTTGTTCAGGAACCAGGCCGCCGGCGATGATGTCATTAACCAGAGATTCCACAGCATCCGGCACCATGACAAGTGTCATAGGCAAAAGCTTAATTGAAATCGTTTTGTCGCCGATCCCCATTTTTTGCGCCATGGCAAAAGCCAGCTTTTTGGATTTGAGATCCGCCTCATAGATCGTTGTTCCGGACAGCCGGGAGTAATACTCCATCGCTGAGCCACCTTCCGGCCCGCGGATTGTCGCTTCATAAGAAATAATCTCGCGGCTCAGCGGGTCAACAATCGGCTGGAATGCAAAACAGTAGTCCTGCATCTCGGGAAAGATAAATTCTACTTCTGCTTTCAGAGGTTCATCGGCGATGAAAGACCAGGAGTCAGCCGGGAGAATTTCGAGATAATTTTCCTTCTCCCGGGCCTGCACAAAGGTGCACAGAAATTGAAGAGCCCGGTCTTCATAAGTGAGACGATATTTCGATGTTCCTTTATCGAGCACCGCCTGAAGCACCTCATCTTCGTGATGATGCCTGAGGTCAAAAAGCTCCATCCCTACATTGCCGAAGCGACGTGACTGTGCATAGTCGCGCATGAGAACCACCACGTTATGGTGACGCTGATCCTGGCAAATCATACTGTAGAGTGCGTCCACTGCCTCTTCCGGCCCTTCCAGCAACTGAAAGAAGTGCATCCCGTCGAAAAGCAGAATGCCTGTAATGCTCAAAAGTTCGTTGTTAACATTGGCTTGTGACACCATGTCGATCAGTGATGCAGAGTGAACATGTTCACTGATATGGCTGCGATAAACGAGAGTTAAAAGCATCGGGTGTTTCCAAAAGGAGCTTGTTTAGACTCTCAGGGTAGCAGAAATTTCGGTTATAGAAACATCCCAATCTATCATTTTCCCTTATGCAATCAGACCAAGAAACGGCGACAATGTCCTACCGTGCCGGCAATTTAGATGAAGGGATTGGGCAAGAAAAAACCATTCATGCAGCACAAATCTGTGGGGGAGCAATTAAACGGGTCAGCCAGCAGGCTTTTAACTTGCTGTCACCGGTAGCGCCAAACCTTCCCTTTCTTAATCTGCTATAAAACGCGCTGACATTCGGCGGCGTAATCCGTATCATACGCGCCACAACGCCGTCCGGCCGGAAGACAAGAGCTGCGCGCAGACAGAAACGCACAATGCTAAACTCGCGCTATGACGACCACGCCCTTCTGGTGCCCCTTTTTGAGTCAGAGTTACTATTAATGTCAGAAATTCAATCAGTTGATAAAAAAGCTCAGTACAACCTGAATAAATTACAAAAGCGCCTGCGCCGTGAAGTCGGTAAAGCGATCGGTGACTTCGGTATGATCGAAGAAGGCGACCGTATTATGGTTTGCCTGTCCGGTGGTAAAGACAGCTACACCATGCTGGAAATTCTGGGCAATCTGCAAAAAAGCGCACCGGTGAATTTTTCCCTGGTGGCGGTGAATCTTGACCAGAAACAACCGGGCTTCCCGGCGCATATCCTGCCGGAATATCTGGAAAAGCTGGGCGTGGAATACAAGATTGTCACCGAAGACACCTATGCCATCGTGAAAGACAAAATCCCGGAAGGCAAAACCACCTGCTCCCTGTGTTCGCGTCTGCGTCGCGGGATTTTGTACCGTACCGCGACTGAACTGGGTTGTACCAAAATCGCCCTCGGCCATCATCGCGACGACATGCTGCAAACGCTGTTCCTCAACATGTTTTACGGCGGCAAGCTGAAAGGCATGCCACCAAAACTGATGAGCGACGACGGTAAACACATCGTGATCCGCCCCCTGGCGTATTGCCGTGAGAAAGATATTGAGCGTTTTGCCGTTGCGCGCGAATACCCGATCATCCCTTGCAACCTGTGCGGTTCGCAGCCAAACCTGCAACGTCAGGTCATCGGCGATATGCTGAATGACTGGGATAAAAAATACCCTGGCCGTATCGAAACCATGTTCAGCGCGATGCAAAACGTGGTGCCTTCACATCTGAACGACATGAATCTTTTTGATTTCAAAGGGATCAAACATGGCGGTGAAGTGGTTGATGGCGGCGATCTGGCGTTTGACCGTGAAGAGATCCCGATGCAGCCTGCGGGCTGGCAGCCTGAAGACGACGAAACGGCTGTGCCGGTTGAACGTCTGAACGTGCTGGAAATTAAGTAAGATTTCGTCCGGAAGTCACCGTTTGAAAAGCCCGCGCTGATGCGGGCTTTTTGCTTTTCAGACCAGCGTGAACGTTTCGGTCCAGTTGTAGTTGGTCATCACCAGCCTGACCGGGAGGCTGAGTGCTCCGAAGTTTCGATGCTGATTTTCATGAAACCAGATGCGCAGCGGTTCCGGCAGGTATTGTGCGCTGTAACGCAGCAGCGTGCTGTGCCAGAAAATCGGCGGGATCTCTGTATGAGGAAACCGCTCGCGGATTTTTTCCGCCCACGGCGTTTTCATCAAATCATCCACCAGCGATTGTCTGACACGCTGGCTCTCTTCATCAGGAAATCCTGCAAGCAGCAGCTGATCCGGTAACGCAATCAGCCGCAAATCGCGGATGTGCATGATAAGGCCGCCGCAATGCTTTCTGAAAATAGCGATTAATTCACCGGTTCCCGGCGCGTCTTCGGGTTTGTCATACAGCGCCTGCGTGACGGGAAAAAAAGTAAAATGCATGCCGTCAGGCGGCGCGACGTCGGCCAGCGGGTCGCCCTGCGTCACCGCTTTCAGTTCTGATAACAGCCCTGCCATAGCCGGTCCGGCGCGGTTACCGCTGGTGATCGCCAGACGGGTGGGATGGTAGAAAGGTTCAGAGCGGACAACGCCGGATTCCGGGTGAGAACTCCAGATTTCCAGCGTTCTGCGGGTCGCGTCGTCATACGCTTTTTGAATCATTTCGGCGGTATGCAAGACAAACTCCTGGGTAAGCAAAAATGAGATCGTTCCGGCAAAAGTGCCTGTGAATGCACCTTGCGGGGCATAAACCTCAAAAAGATTGAGCGAAATCAACATTAGAACTGTTGATTGGGTGCAGTATCTATTTCGCAGGTGAATGCAACGTCAAGCGATGGGCGTTGTGCTCCATATTGTCTTATTTCCAAATTTTTAGAATTAATGCATAGCACAATTTAATTCGAACGACGCCGGTCTTATGACCGGCTTTTTTTTGCCTTTTTTCAGGCAATTAGTACATTACAGCCAGCGACTTTTCTTCAGCCACCACGCCACAACAACCCCCAACAGCATCAGAAATCCGCAGAAAACCCCGAAACCTAAGGGCGACGTATTGCCGGGGATCCCGCCGAGGTTCACACCGAACAGCCCCGTGAGGAAGGTGGTTGGCAGGAAGATCATCGCCAGCATCGACATGGTGTACGTGCGGCGGTTGAGGGAATCGGCCATCAGTGAACTGATTTCATCGGAGAGCACCGCGGTACGCGCGATGCTGCCATCCAGATCGTCGAGCCCTCGCCCGAGACGATCGGAGATTTCCTGCATCAGGCGGCGGTCGTCGTCGTTCATCCACGGCAAACGTTCGCTCGCCAGACGCGAGAAGACGTCACGCTGCGGTGCCATATAACGGCGCAGGACAATCAGTTGTTTGCGCAGCAACGCCATCTGACCGCGCTCCGGCACCTGTTGTTCCATCAGGTCGTCTTCGATATCAATGATTTTGTCGTGCAGGTCTTCGATGAAATCGCTGGTGTGATCGGTCAGCGCATCGCAGGTTTCCACCAGCCATCTGCCGGTATTTTTCGGGCCGCTGCCGGCTTGCATATCGCTGATCATCTCTTCCATCGAGAACACCTTGCGATGACGGGTCGAGACGATGATTTTATCGGTCAGATAAACGCGGATCGTGACCAGCTGGTCCGGTCGTGCATCCGCATTCAGATTGATGCTGCGCAAGGTGATTAAGGTCCCTTCGCCGACGCGCACCACTTTTGGCCGCACGCTGTCACCGGCCAGCGCTTCACGCACGGTATCGGGCAGCACCGGTGTATTGCTGATCCACCGTTCGCTTTCAGGCCGCGTGTAATCCAGATGCAGCCAGCACGGCTTTTCATCGCTCGCCACGCACTGCGGGCTGATTTCGTTCACACCGCCCTCGCCGTTCATCTGGAATGAATAAACGGCGTCGGCAACCTGTAGTTCATTTCCCTTTATCACTTCCACGATACTCCCCGCTTTTTCTGCGTTATCTGTTTTAAGTTTAGCGTTAAGTGCTTGAAGTTCCAAAACACAACTCAGTTGAAAACCCTTCACCTCAATATCCCGAAGCGATCATGCCATGAGTGGGCGTGAAAAATGTAAACAGCGCCCGCTTTACTGTTTCACAATTTTCCAGAGTATTTCAGACTGCCCGGTGCCTGCATTTCGGCCAGATCCGGCATAACGCCGCGCATCACTTCCAGGAATTTACGCAGCCGCGCCGGATAATAGCTGGAATACGGATACACCAGATAGACAGGCAACGGCAGTGCGTTCCAGCCGGGCAAGACACGCTGTAAATGCCCTTGCGCAAGATCGTCCTGCACCACCCACGCTGACACAATGCCCGCGCCCAGACCGGAAAGCACGGCCTTGCGCACGGCGTATAAGCTGTCAGTCGCCATGCGCGGCGCAATCATGCAGCTTTCCATTCTGCCGTCGGTATCGTGGCGCAGCATGACTTCATTACGGTAAAAGGTGCTGAGGGCAACCCAGGGTAAATTCGGCAGTTCGCAGACCTGCGTCACCGGATGTTGTTGCAGCAATTCGGGCGTGGCGATAACGATACGCGGCACTTCGGCCAGCAAAACCGCCACCATCGACGGATCCGCAACGTTCCCGACCTGAATTGCACAGTCGATATCTTCAGAGAGGAAATCCGGCGTGCGGTCGTTGAGCATCCAGTCCACCGTAAGGTTCGGATACCGCTGTAAATAGCGGGTCAGCGGCCCGATCAGCTGATCCTGTCCGAACGCATGCGGCGCACGCACGCGCAGAGTGCCCACCGGTTCATCTCCCGCGCCGTGTAACTGATCTTCCAGCGACGCCCAGCGTTCGAGCAATAATTTGGCCTGCGCGTAACACCGTTCGCCGTCGTCGGTCAGTTTCATGGCGTGCGTGGTGCGAAGAATCAGCCGGGCGCCGAGCATTTTTTCCAGCGACTGCAAACGGCGGCTGACCGTTGGCTGGCTGGTGCCCAGCTGGGCGGCGGCGGCGGATAAACTGCCGCTTTCGACAATACGAATGAACGTCTGCATTAAGTCGATGCGGTCAATACCGCTGGTGAGTGGTGTATTCATACGCCTCACGTATAACAGTTTTACCTTTGTACAGGCTACCACTTATAACCGTTCGGGTGAAGAATGCGTGCCATGACCTCCACACAACACACGTATTCATCAGGAAAACATCATGTCAGACATCACCCAAACCTCTGCAACCGCCGCTGAACCAGCGCTTTCCGGCAAAATCATTTTTACGCTGGCCGCCGGTGCCGGGCTGAGCGTGGCATCGATTTACTACAGCCAGCCAATGCTCGGTATTATGGGCGGAAACTTGCAGGCCAGCACCACGTCGGTCGGGCTTATCCCGACGCTGACGCAGGCCGGCTACGCGCTGGGCATTCTGTTTTTGATCCCCCTTGGTGACCGTCACGACCGCCGGACCATTATCCTGCTCAAGAGTATTTTGCTGGCCGCTGCGTTACTGCTGTGCGGTTTTGTGCCGGGCATTCACGGCTTACTGGCCGCCAGCCTGATCACCGGTATCGGCGCCACTATGGCGCAGGATATCGTGCCCGCATCCGCGCATCTGGCTCCGGCGGCGCAGCGTGGTAAAACGGTCGGGACGGTGATGACCGGTTTGCTTGTCGGGATCCTGCTTTCCCGCGTGGTCAGCGGCTTTGTTGCGGAATATTTTGGCTGGCGGGTGATGTATCAGCTGGCAGCGGTCAGCGTCGCGCTGATTGGTTTTGCGCTGTGGCGGGTGCTGCCACGGTTCGCACCGGACACGCGTATCAGCTATGCCCGACTGCTGCATTCCATGTTCGGATTGTGGAAGCACTATAAAACGCTGCGCCACGCGGCGCTGGCTCAGGGTTTGCTGTCTGTCGCATTCAGCGCCTTCTGGTCAACCCTGGCGATTATGCTCAATGATACGTTTCATCTGGGCAGCGCGGTGGCCGGTGCTTTCGGGCTGGCCGGTGCAGCCGGTGCGCTGGCGGCTCCGCTGGCAGGCGCATTAGCCGATAAAAAAGGCCCGGCGCGGGTCACACAAATGGGTTCTGCGCTGGTGATGGTGTCTTTCGCCGCGATGTTCCTGCTGCCGCTGTTGTCGCCGCATGCGCAACTTGCGCTGATTGTGGCGAGTGCCATCGGTTTTGACTTAGGTATTCAGGCCACGCTGGTTGCCCATCAGACACTGGTTTATGGCCTCGAACCTGCGGCTCGCGGCAGGCTGAACGCCCTGCTGTTTACCGTGGTGTTTATCGGGATGTCCGCCGGTGCCGCGCTGGGCAGTAAAGCACTGGAAGCCGGTGGCTGGACGGGTGTGGTTCTGCTGGCCACCGTTGCTGCGGCCGCCGCCCTGCTGGTCCGTTTGTTCAGCCGTAAAAGCTGACCGTCAGATAAAAACAAAAAGCGCCGTGACTGGCGCTTTTTGCATTTTGGGAGGGCACCGGATATCAGTGTTTGATGATGTACATTTCCTGGCTGTAAGCGACGTCTTCCGGGTTGGTGATCGGATATCCTTTCACCCACGGTTTGATCAGGCGGCCATTGGTATACTGGTAGATCGGCGCAATCGGTGCCTCGCTGGCGATAATTTGCTCGGCTTTGTTGTAATCGTCGTTACGGCGCGCGTCGCTGGTTTCACGGCTGGCTTCAGCGATGACTTTGTCGTAATCGGCGCTGCTGAATTTGCTGATATTGCCGGAGTGCGTGGACGTCAGCAGGGACAGGAAGGTTGACGCTTCATTATAATCGCCGACCCATGACGCGCGGATCACATCGAAATTGCCGGTGTTGCGGCTGTCGATATAGGTTTTCCATTCCTGATTAACCAGTTTTACATCAGCACCCAGATTCTTTTTCCACATCGAGGCCACCGCGATCGCAATCTTCTGATGGCTTTCGGAGGTGTTGTACAGCAAGGTCAGATGCAGCGGTTTGTTCGGACCATAACCCGCCGCCGCCAGCAGCCCTTTCGCCTGCGCATTCAGTTCTTCCTGCGAGTAATCCTGCATTTCACTTTTCGTTGCTTTGAAACCGTTGGTAACGTCAGGCGTGAAGCGCCACGCCGGTTTTTCGCCTGTGCCCAGCACTTTCTCGGCAATCACGGTGCGGTCGATACTCAGCGACAGCGCCAGACGCACACGCGAATCGTCGGTCGGCGCACGACGGGTGTTAAACGCGTAATAATAGGTGCCGAGCTGATACGGCGTGTAGACCTGTCCCGGAATATCGTGCATCAGTTTTTTGTACTGATCTTTCGGGAAGGATTCGGTGATATCGATATCATTGGCCAGATAACGTTTTGTGGCGTTGGATTCTTTATTGATTGGCACGAAAGTGACTTTCGTCAGCACGGTATGCGCGTGATCCCAGTAATTCGGATTCGGCTCCAGCATCAGTTTTTCGTTCACGACGCGCTCTTTCAGCACATACGCACCGTTGCCCACCAGATTGCCAGGCTTGGTCCAGTCATCGCCAAATTTTTCCACCGTGGCTTTATGCACGGGGAACAGGCTGAAATTCGCCAGCAGGCTGACAAAAAACGGCACCGGACGGTCGAGCGTGACGCGCAGTTGCGTCGGGCTGATGGCGGTAACACCGAGCTTATCAACCGGCATTTTCCCGGCAATGATCGCATCAGCGTTAGCAATACCGGCCAGCGCCGCAAACCATGAACCGGTTGATAAGCTTTTCGGATCAACCAGACGCTGCCAGCTGTATACGAAATCCTGCGCCGTCACCGGATCGCCGTTCGACCATTTGGCGTCTTTACGCAATGTGAACAGGAAAATCTGATTGTTCTGGTTCTGCCAGCTTTCGGCGACGCCCGGAATATTTTTCCCGTTAGCGTCCTGATTCACCAGACCTTCGAACAGATCACGCGCCACCTGCGCTTCAGGCAAGCCGACGACTTTCGCCGGGTCGAGCGAAGCGGGTTCATCTTTGATATGACGGACGATTTCCTGTCTGGCGGCAAGTTGCGTACCGGCGGGAACCTGAGCGGCCATGGCCTGACTGGAAATGAGTGCCACCAGCGCGGCACAGGCGGAATACGGTAAGAGAGGAAACGATTTTCCCTGCGGCATAAATTCTCCTGAACACATAAGGGGCGAGCCCTGAAATATTCAGGAGTTTTATCATTTGTTACCGCAATCCCCTACAGGAAATCGTTACAGATTTGCCTTCGCGCACAAAACAACGGCCCCAGGCGAGAAATTATTCGGAACCGGCGATGTCAATTCCGCCGCAGTGAAACTTCATCGCGGGTTCAACGTCCTGCGCCAGCCAGGTCGGGCCATCGAGATCGATGAACTTCGCGCCCGCCGCCAGCGGAAGTGCCGCCCGCACCGCGCGCGAGGTGCATAACATGCAGCCCAGCATGATTTCAAACCCCTGCTCACGCGCCGCCTTTGCCAGCCGCAGTGCGCCCGTCAGGCCGCCGGTTTTATCGAGTTTGATATTCACCATCTCATAACGCCCTTTCAGCGCCGGAAGCCCTTCAATCGTATGGCAACTTTCGTCGGCGCAAATTGGCAGGGGATGGATGAAATTCTCCAGCGCAGAATCTTCACCCGCAGGTAACGGTTGTTCGAGCATCAAAATCCCGAGATCGGCCAGCAACTGGCAGCGTGCCGCCAGTCCGTCGCTTTGCCACGCTTCATTGGCATCCACAACCAGGGACGCCTTGGGCACGGCGGCGCGGATAGCCACCAGACGTTCGGCTATCAGCCGGTCATCGAGTTTAATTTTCAGCAGCGTTGCACCCTTTTGTTGCAGCGCGAGCGCGGCTTCCGCCATCTCTTCCGGCGTGCCGATACTGACGGTCTGCGCCATGCTGATTGACGCCAGCGGTTCAGTGCCGGTGAGTTGCCAGAGAGTCTGGCCGGTGAGTTGCGTTTCAAGATTCCACAACGCGCAATCGAGCGCATTTCGTGCGGCACCGGCAGGAAGCAAATGTTGCAACTGTTCGCGCGTTGCGCCCTGTTCAATCGCCGTGACGGCGCTGGCAATTTGCGCCATCACCGAGGTTTCGCTTTCGTCATAGCGGGGATACGGCGTGCATTCTCCCACGCCGCGAATGCCCTTTTCTTCGATTTCGACTGTGACTACGCGCGCTTCAGTGCGGCTGCCGCGGGAGATCACAAATGTCGTATGCAACGGCCAGGCTTCCGGATAAAAGCGGACACTTCTCATAGCGGCTCCTCGGTATATACTCAAACGGGTATATATAAGATATACAAGTATTTAGCATTTAATCTATATCCAACCTACAATTGTTCCCCTAAACTGAAAGCCGTTTGACTCCAATGTCCATAGGAAATAATCATGACCCAGACAGTACACTTTCAGAGCAATCCGGTCACCGTTGCCGGCAAAATCCCACAAAAAGGCGACGTCGCCAAGCCGTTCAGCCTGGTCGCTAAAGATCTCTCTGATGTCAGCCTGAGCAGCTTCGCGGGCAAACGCAAAGTCCTGAACATTTTCCCAAGCATTGATACCGGTGTTTGTGCGACGTCAGTGCGTAAATTCAACCAGCTGGCGGGCGAAATTGAGAACACTGTGGTTCTGTGTATCTCCGCTGACCTGCCATTCGCACAGTCCCGTTTCTGCGGTGCGGAAGGCCTGAGCCACGTCACCACGCTGTCCACCCTGCGTGGCGGTGATTTCAAATCTGAATACGGCGTCGCGATCACCGACAGCGCACTGGCTGGCCTGACTGCGCGTGCCGTTATCGTTCTGGATGGTCAGGACAACGTGCTGTACAGCGAGCTGGTGAACGAAATTACCACCGAACCGGACTATGAGTCTGCGCTGGCTGTCCTGAAATAAGGATCTGAGTTTTGTCATCTTCGGATGACAGGCGAAAAAAAAGCAACGGCTCAGTCCGTTGCTTTTTATTGCTTCTTATTTAATGAAAAATTTACTGACCAGCAGGCATTACTCTTCGCTTTCGCCGGTTTCACCGCGACGGGCGCTGAGGCCGTATTCGCGCAGTTTATTGGCAATCGCCGTGTGTGAAACGCCCAGACGTTTCGCCAGTTTTCGCGTGCTTGGATAAGTGCGATAAAGACGGGTCAGCACCGAGCGTTCGAAACGCTTGCTGATGTCGTCGAGCGAACCGTTTAGCGCTTCTTCGCCAATCGTCACTTCGGCATCAAAGTCTGGCAGAACGATGTCCTGCGGGCGCAGTTCGCCGCCTTCGAGCTGGGTGAGCGCACGATAAATGGCGTTTTTGAGCTGACGGACATTGCCCGGCCAGCCGTAATGCGTCAGATAATTTGCCAGCTGCGAGGACAGTTTTGGTCGCGGCATCCCCTGTTCATCAGAGAAACGCGCCACAAACAGTTCGGTCAGCGGCATGACATCCGCCGGACGATCGCGCAGCGGCGGCAGCGTCAGGCTCAGCACGTTCAGACGGTAATACAGGTCTTCACGGAATTCTCCACGCTGAACCAGTTCCACAAGATTCTTCTGCGTGGCGCACATCACGCGTACATCCACCTTCACTTCATGCTCTTCGCCGACGCGCCGGAACGTGCCGTCATTGAGAAAACGCAGCAACTTGATCTGCATTCTCGGCGACATTTCACCGATTTCATCGAGCAATACCGAACCGCCGTTGGCCTGTTCGAAGAAGCCTTTTTTTCCTTCCAGGGCATTCGGATAGGCGCCAGCGGCATAACCGAACAGTTCACTTTCAACGACATCATCCGGCAGCGAAGCACAGTTGAGGCCAAGGAACGGCTTTTTACCGCGCGCGCTGCGCAGGTGGCAGGCGTGCGCCAGCAAATCTTTGCCGGTGCCGGTATCACCGACGATCAGCAACGGGGCATCCAGCATCGCCAGTTTGCGGGCCTGATCCAGCACGTGGCGCATTTTGCTGCTGACCGCGACAATATGGTCGAACTCGCTGTCGTCGTTGACCGTCAGATCCTGCAACTGCCGACCCATACGGGCGGCTGATTTGAGCATGACCACGGCACCGGCGATCCCGCCTTTTTCGTTTTCATCCTCAATGTGGATCGGGGTGAGATCCATCAGGAAATCCTGACTGCGGATGACAATTCGCTCGGAATGCGGCTGAGCATTATCGCTTTCTAACCAGCGCGTGACGTTGTAACCGGTGATCAGATTCGCCGCCGTGACGTTGCGGATTTTATCTTCATCGAGTTCAAACAATGCCATCGCTGCCGGGTTGGCCTGCTCGATTTTACCTTTCATATCAATGGAGAATACCGGCTCCGGCATGGAAACCAGCAGCGCACGCAGGGCGCGGTGTTCACGCTCAGAAGGCATGAACGTGACAGTACGGACATCCGTCACGCCGTCGATACGGCGGATTTCTGCCATCAGGGCGCGAAAAGTATCAAAATCCAGTTGGGAAAAATTAAGGTAAATGCGGCCAATCGAGGCAATCTCGATACCGCGTAAATCAATACTGCGTAAAACCAGTAGATCGAGTAGTTCCCGGGTGAGCCCCAGGCGGTCTTCGCAAAAAACTTCCAGACGCATCAGTGTTGACCTTTTTCTGCCGGTGCGGAAATCGCTGGAGGGATAATACTCTTTCATGTACACGGGAAGAAGAGACTGTCACGAAAAGTTGACAAAATAATTCCCGGATGGAAATCCGCTTGCCACAATGATCGGCTAAGCGTTTTGCTTTTGCAGTGATTTTTGCTGTTATTTTCGGGTGCGCGGACTTCGCCATCGCCCCCTTTTTCTGCTACTATCGCCCTTCTGATTTCATCGCCAAATGGTTCCCGACTATGAAGTTCGTCTCCTTTAATATCAACGGATTGCGCGCACGCCCGCACCAGCTTGCCGCCATTATTGAACAGCATCAGCCTGACGTGATCGGTCTGCAGGAAACTAAGGTTCATGACGACATGTTTCCGCTGGAAGATGTCAGTCAGTACGGCTATCACGTGTTCTATCATGGTCAGAAAGGCCATTATGGCGTGGCTATGCTGACTAAGCAGGAACCGGTGGCTGTACGTCGTGGTTTCCCGGGAGACGATGAAGACTCCCAGCGCCGTATCATTATGGCCGACATTGAAACGCCCCAGGGCATTCTGACGGTCATCAACGGGTATTTCCCGCAGGGTGAAAGCCGCGACCATCCGACCAAATTCCCGGCCAAAGAGAAGTTCTACCGCGATTTGCAGGATTACCTGAACACCAGTTTGTCAGTGAATAATCCGGTGGTTGTGATGGGCGACGTGAATATCAGCCCGACCGATCTGGATATCGGTATCGGCGAAGACAGCCGTAAACGCTGGCTGCGCACCGGTAAATGTTCTTTCCTGCCGGAAGAGCGCGAATGGATGGATCGCCTTAAAGGCTGGGGACTCGTTGATACGTTCCGCGCCGCTAACCCGGAAGCGACCGATAAATTCTCGTGGTTTGACTACCGTTCACGCGGCTTTGACGAAAACCGCGGCCTGCGCATCGATCTGATCCTGGCGAGCAATCCGCTGGCTGAACGCTGTTTAGCGACCGGTATCGATTACGATATTCGCGGAATGGAAAAACCGTCTGACCATGCGCCAATCTGGGCAACGTTCGACCTGAAGTAATACAGATGAAAACGATTGATGTGGTTGCCGCGCTGATTGAATGTGAGGGAAAATTACTCCTCGCCCGGCGCGATGCCAGCAGCGATCAGGCCGGTTTATGGGAATTCCCCGGCGGAAAGGTCGAAGCCGGGGAAAGTCAGCCCGCCGCGCTGATACGTGAGTTACGCGAAGAGATGAACATCACCGCGCAGGTTGCCGGTTTTGTCGCGACCAGCGAACTGCACCAGCCGGGACGCCTGATCCGGCTGCACGGCTGGCGCGTCAGCAGTTTTACAGGAACGATTTCGTTACAGTGTCACTCGGAAGTTTGCTGGGTTGCGCCGCAGGAGGTTCGTTCCTTTGAACTGGCACCGGCGGATATTCCGCTGATTGAGGCCTATCTGCGGGCCTTGTAGCCACGGCGCCGCTTAACGCTTCTCCATAAAAAAGGCGCGGACAGGTGACTGTTTCCGCGCCTTTTTGCTGTTCAGAGCCGGGTTATTTTTTCAGAACTTCCCATTTCAGTTCATTGGTGCCGACCACGTTCGGGTCGCGCGAGCATTGCAGCACCACGCTGTCTGCCGTGACCACCGCGCCCTCACTGTAGCTCTGGTTGTTGTAGATGCAGCAGTTATGGCAGGTCGGCGCACTGTTATTATTGCCGTTGCCGCTGTTTTCCCAGATTTGCGGCGGCAGCGGTACCACGACGTCCGCGCCGTTGCCGTAACGCTCCGCCATAGCCGGAGCCGACAGCAATGACGAACTGACCAGTAACGCCATCAGCGCTTTATGCATCAGCTTCTTATTCATCAGTACGTTATTCATCACTGTTTGCTTCCTTCCCTTTGGGACTGGCTTTACGCCGTTTAGGTGCGCTTTTGCCTTTCGCCGCCGCAGCGGGCTTTGAAGGCAGGCTGCGGAATGCCGAAGACACCCGGTTCGTTTTGGCCTGAATGATGAGGTTCTGCAACGTGGCGACCAGCGGTTCCATGAAATCCTGGTAGCGGCAGCTTTTTTCACTGATACGCGTCAGCGTGGATTCCCAGTCAGCCGTCATATCTGGCCTTGCGGCAATGTCCGGCAGTGAATGAATCAGTGCGCGGCCAGTGTCGCTGGAATGAATATAACGCCCTTTTTTGTATAAAAACTCGCGGCGGAACAGGAGTTCGATAATCCCGGCGCGTGTCGCTTCTGTGCCCAATCCGTCCGTGGCGCGCAGAATTTTCTTCAGTTCTTTATCCTGAACAAAACGCGCAATACCGGTCATCGCGGAAAGCAATGTCGCATCGGTGAACGGGCGCGGCGGCTGCGTCTGGCGCTCCACCACTTCTCCGCGTTCGCACAGTAATTCATCGCCCTTCGCCACGACCGGCAACGGCGTACCTTCGTTTTCTTCGTCACGCTCTTTGCTGCCAAGCAGGGTTCGCCAGCCTGCCTCAGCCAGGAAACGCGCTTTGGCGATAAACTTGCCACCTGCAATATCCAGATCGATAACGCATTTGCGGTATACCGCGTCGGGGCAGAATTGCATCAGATACTGACGTGCTACCAGACCATAAATTTTGCGCTCGTCATCGCTCAGGTTGACGTTACTGCTGCGCGCCGTCGGGATAATCGCGTGGTGCGCATCGACCTTTTTGTCGTCCCAGCAACGGTTACGCAAATCGGTATCAACCACCGGCTGCGGCATTAAATCCGGGCGGTGAACGCCGATGGCATTCAGTACGGCGTGACGTCCGGCAAAATGTTCTTCTGGCAGATATCGGCAATCCGAACGCGGATACGTAATCAGTTTGTGCGTTTCATAGAGTTTCTGACAGATATCCAGAATCTGCTGCGCGCTCAGGCCAAAAGCTTTTGACCCTTCAATCTGCAAGGTGGATAACGAGAACGGCAACGGCGCGATGTCATTTTCACGTTTGTCGTTATACCCGGTGACCATCGCCGGTTGCCCGGCAATGCGCGCCACCACGTGATCGGCCAGCGGGCGGTGCAGCAAACGCCCTTCTTCATCCTGATACGGCTCGCAGGAGTCGCTCGGTTGCCAGAGCGCGATGAAGCGTTCTTCGGCAGGCGTGACGATATGCGCTTTCACTTCAAAAAAATCTTTCGGTACGAAGTTTTCGATTTCTTCATCACGGCGCACCACCAGACCGAGCACTGGCGTTTGCACGCGGCCCACGGAAAGCACGCCGTTGTATCCTGCATTGCGCCCTAAAATAGTATAGGCGCGGGTCATGTTGATGCCGTAAAGCCAGTCAGCGCGGGCGCGGGCCAGCGCAGAAACGCACAGCGGAATAAAATCACGGTTGTCGCGCAGGCGTTCAATGGCACGTTCGACGGCCTGCGGATTGAGATCGTTAATCAGACAGCGCTGGGTCGCCTGGCGTTTTTCCGGCGTCAGTTCGAGATAATCCAGCACTTCATCCACCAGCAGTTGCCCTTCGCGATCCGGGTCACCCGCGTGGACAACCTGAGAGGCTTCAAGCAGCAGACGTTTGATGACATTAAGCTGTTTAGCGACGGAAGGACGCGGCTGAAGCTGCCATTTATTAGGAATGATCGGTAAGTCAGCCAGTGCCCAGCGGGCGAAGCGGCTGTCATAGGCATCCGGCTGGGCCTGTTCCAGTAAGTGACCGACACACCAGGTCACCACCTGGTCGTTACCGCAGGCAATGTATCCGTCGCCGCGGCGATGAGGCTTTGGCAGGACATCGGCAATAGCGCGGGCAAGGCTGGGTTTTTCGGCAATAAACAGACGCATCAGATCGCACCGTCCTGAAGTGTGACCGCGAGTGTGATCGCTACAAGAATTTCCATCATCCCATCCTTCATTCACAACGTCCTCATCATCCAGGGTGGCTATGTTAGCCGCTGGCGACGCAATTAGTAAGATGGATAGAGACATCCGGGATGGCGGTCGCTCACAAAGGCAGCGAAAAACCGGTTTATCAGAATCAACCGAACATATTCTGCTGAAAAACCGGTCTGTCCGTCGTGAGGAAATGGCTTAGAAATGCGTCACGAAAGGTGTGCTGTCCACCGGAATGACCTGCAAACTTGCTTTAAGCTGCGGCGTGCCGAGATACAGGAAACCGACGATTTTATCGTTCTCGCCGCAATGGAAGGCTTTGCGGACATCAGGATGATCGGTCCACGCGCCGGTGCGCCAGATGCCGTTGAACCCCTGAGCCAGCGCTGCCATCTGCATCGCCTGCACGGCACAACCGGCGGACAACAATTGTTCCCACTGTGGCACTTTCGGGCTTTCCTTGCAGGCCGCAATCACGGTGATGATTTGCGGCGCGCGAAGCGGAGCCTGCGTGGCTTTCTCAATGGCTTTTTCGTCCGCGCCGTCTTTGATCGCCGCCGCGCGCAGCAGCTCGCTGAAACGCGTCAGACCATCATTTTCTGCAATCACGAAGCGCCACGGCTGGAGCGCACCGTGGTCTGGCGCACGCAGCCCTGCGTTGATGATATTTTGCAGTGCTTGCCCTGCCGGTGCGGGAGCCGCCAGACGGGATGCAGAACGGCGGTTAAGTAACAAATCCAGTGCGTCCATTTTATTCTCCTGAGAATAATTGCTATTTACCTTACGTTAACATAGGCACAACGCATTTTTCCAACCTCCGGCAGGCTTTCGGATAATGCGTCACCGCCAAATTCTGAAATGATTTAAAGCTGACATTTCTCCGGCAGGTCATTAGGATAGCGGGACTTAACCGTCTTATTGGAGAGACCATGCGCACATTGTGGCGAATTATCGCCGGTTTTTTTAAGTGGACCTGGCGTCTTCTTAATTTCGTCAGAGAATTCATTCTCAACGTATTTCTTATTCTGATCATTCTGGCCGGCGTCGGCATCTGGTATGCCGTGCAGGATAAGCCGGTTGAAACCACCAAAGGCGCGCTGCTGGTTGATCTCAGCGGCTCGGTGGTGGACAAACCTTCCGTCAACAATAAAGTCCGCCAGTGGGGCCGCGAGCTTCTGGGGACATCCAGCAGCCGGTTACAGGAAAACTCCCTGTTTGATCTGGTCGATACCCTTCGTTCAGCAAAAGATGACAAAAACGTCACCGGTATCGTGTTGCAACTGACCGATTTCACCGGTACCGATCAGTCATCCATGCAATATATCGGTAAAGCATTGCGTGAATTCCGTGATGCCGGTAAACCGATTTACGCCATCGGTGACAGCTACAATCAGTCGCAATATTATCTGGCGAGCTACGCCAATAAAATCTATCTGTCGCCGCAGGGCGCGGTCGATTTGCACGGTTTTGCGACCAATAATCTGTACTACAAATCTCTGCTGGATAAGCTGAAGGTCACCACCAACATCTTCCGCGTCGGGACGTATAAATCTGCCGTTGAACCGCTGATCCGTGATGATATGTCGCCTGCGGCCCGCGAGGCGGATAGCCGCTGGATTGGTGGCTTGTGGAGTAACTATCTGAATACCGTTTCGGCTAACCGTCAGATTACGCCTGAGCAATTGTTCCCGGGTGCAGCGGGCATTCTTGCGGGCATGCAGGCCACCGGCGGCGACATGGCTCAGTACGCGCTGAAAGCCAAACTGGTGGATTCTCTGGCATCACGGACCGACGCAGACAATGACATGGTGAAAGCATTTGGCTGGAATAAAACCACCAAAGACTTTAACTACACCAGCATTTACGATTATTCACCGAAGCCAAAACCGGATAACAATGATCCGCAAATCGCGGTGATCTTCGCGACCGGTGCCATCAACGACGGTGAAGAGCAACCGGGTGCGGTGGGCGGCGATACCACCGCACAGCAAATTCGCGATGCCCGTCTGGATCCGAAAGTGAAAGCGATTGTATTCCGCGTCAACAGTCCTGGCGGCAGCGTCAGCGCGTCTGAAGTGATCCGCTCTGAACTGGCCGCCGCGAAAGCTGCGGGTAAACCGGTGGTAGTTTCAATGGGTGGTATGGCGGCTTCCGGGGGTTACTGGATTTCAACGCCAGCGAACTACATCATTGCCAGCCCAAGCACGCTGACCGGCTCCATCGGTATCTTTGGTGTGATCAATACGTATCAGAACACACTTGATTACGCCGGTGTGCATACTGATGGCGTGGCGACTTCCCCGCTGGCCGATATCGCATCGACCAAAGCGTTGCCGCCGGAATTCTCGCAAATGATGCAGCTGAACATCGAGAATGGGTATAAAACCTTCCTCGGCCTGGTGGCGGATTCCCGTCATAAAACGCCGGAGCAGATTGATCAGATTGCACAGGGTCACGTCTGGATTGGTTCTGACGCCAAGGCCAACGGTCTGGTGGATGAACTGGGTGATTTCGATGACGCCGTGAAGAAAGCTGCGGATCTGGCCAAACTGCCGAAATGGCAGTTGAACTGGTATGTCAGCGAGCCAAGTCTGAGCGATATGTTGTTCTCCCAGGTCAGCGTGTCCGTTCACGCCATGCTGCCTGCGGCTATTCAGGCCTATCTGCCTGCGCCGGTGAGCAAAATGGCGATGGAGCTGAAATCACAAGCTGACCTGTTCAGCAACATGAACGATCCGCAAAACCGTTACGCACTTTGCCTGACGTGTGGTGACGTGAAGTAATTGCGTTAACCCCTGCGGCATGAAAATCTGCCCGGCGCTTCTCCCAGAGAACGCCGGGCTTTTTTGTAGCACCGCCCTTTTCTGGTGGGACAGCGGCGGCGAAGCCTTTATACTTAGCGCAGTTGCTTTCACCTTTCTAAAAAAAGAACATCTTTGATGACTAAAAAATCTATTTACGTTGCCTACACCGGCGGCACCATCGGTATGCAGCGTTCTGAGCAGGGTTACATTCCTGTATCCGGCCATTTACAACGCCAGCTGGCGCTGATGCCAGAATTCCACCGCCCTGAAATGCCTGAGTTTACGATTCAGGAATACGCGCCACTGATGGATTCTTCCGACATGACGCCGGAAGACTGGCAGCACATCGCGGACGACATTCAGGCGCATTACGACGATTACGACGGTTTTGTGATTTTGCATGGCACGGACACCATGGCCTTCACGGCTTCTGCGCTGTCTTTCATGCTGGAAAATCTGAGCAAGCCGGTGATCGTTACGGGTTCGCAAATCCCGCTGGAAGCCCTGCGCTCTGACGGGCAGATTAACCTGCTGAACTCGCTGTATATTGCGGCAAATCATCCGGTTAACGAAGTCACCCTGTTTTTCAATAACCGTCTTTATCGCGGTAACCGCAGCACTAAAGCCCACGCCGACGGTTTTGATGCATTCGCGTCACCCAACCTTTCTCCGTTGCTGGAAGCGGGCATTCACATCCGCCGTCTGTCCACCCCTTCGCTGCCGGTCATTCCTGCTTCGACGCTGAAAGTGCATCACATCACCCCGCAGCCTATCGGCGTGGTGACTATTTACCCCGGCATTTCCGCAGAAGTTGTGCAAAACTTTCTGATGCAGCCCGTGAAAGCGCTGATCCTGCGCTCTTACGGAGTCGGCAATGCCCCGCAAAAAGGTGATTTGCTGAAAGTGCTGAAGGACGCCTCTGAGCGCGGCATTGTGG
Organism: Rahnella sp. BCC 1045; assembly: GCF_019049615.1. Lineage (NCBI taxonomy): Bacteria > Pseudomonadati > Pseudomonadota > Gammaproteobacteria > Enterobacterales > Yersiniaceae > Rahnella > Rahnella sp. BCC 1045. Next base: position 96,858 of record NZ_JAFMOZ010000122.1, read on the forward strand.
TCGTGAATCTGACGCAATGTATCTCCGGACGCGTCAATATGGGGGGTTATGCAACGGGCAATGCGCTTGCGCATTCCGGCGTGATCAGCGGATTTGATATGACGGTGGAAGCCGCGCTGACCAAGCTGCATTACCTGCTCAGCCAGTCACATACGCCGGAAGAAATCCGCGAACTGATGCAGCAGAATCTGCGTGGCGAACTGACGGAATAGTTGACCGTATAAGAGGCGATATGAAATCTGCGTTGTTACTGGTCGATTTGCAAAACGATTTTTGCCGCGGTGGCGCGCTGGCCGTTAATGACGGGGATGCGACCGTTGCCGTCGCCAATCAGATGATGTTGTGGTGTAAAAGCCGCGATATCCCCGTGGTGGCGTCGCAAGACTGGCACCCTGCCGGACACAAAAGTTTTGCCGCAAATTCGCATCAGGATGCCTGGACATCGGGCGAACTGAACGGGCTGCCGCAGGTCTGGTGGCCGGTTCACTGCGTTCAGCACGAACCCGGCGCGGAATTCCATCCGTCACTGAATACGCGTCTTTTAGATTTTGTCGTCCAAAAAGGCACGGACGCTGAAATCGACAGTTACAGTGCATTCTTCGATAACGGCCACCGCGCCGCTACCGTGCTGAACGACTGGCTGAAAGCCGCAAAGATTTCGCATCTTTATGTCATGGGTCTGGCGACGGATTATTGTGTGAAGTTCACGGTCCTGGACGCGCTGTCGCAGGGATATCAGGTTACGCTGCTGACCGATGGCTGCCGTGGTGTGAACATCGAACCTCACGACAGTGCTGAAGCTGTTGAAGCAATGCGTGAGGCTGGCGCACAAATCGGGACGGCAGACGCACTGAACGGCTGATTACTCTGCTCTTCAGAGGCAAAAAAGGCGCGTTATGCGCCTTTTTTATTCCCTGACATTTCGCGTAAAAAACTGCTTATCTCAATGTCCCCGCCGTAAGATGTTCAATTCCGGACAAATTCATTTTTTACAAAACTTCACGTAATAGATCTCGTTTTGGGTATGCGTAATACGTTATAAATAGCACACTATCATTAATCACCTGGCTGTATTCCATGATAATTTTACGACTGGCATGCCACGCTAATGACTCTGCAATGTGTCCGTTATTTTTTATCGATAAATAATGAATGGACTATGCGTGGCCGTACCAATAAGATGGCGCCGCTTTTTATTAAATGAATAACTCAAGCTTAGGATGAGCAGGCTAACCCTTAAGGATTATCAGATTGAAAGAATACCAATATCAAATTTTAAAAAGCTGTCTTCAGCGTGAAGTGATGGATTCAGAGAAAGACTTTTCCTGGTTCCGCACGCTGCATCGCGCCATTAAATGCCCGGGCAGGCGATTCTACTTCTGGTGGCGAATCGCTAATTATCTTTATAAAACCGGCGGCAAGGCTTCCAGAAAATATGCAATTTCGGTAAACAGAAGATTAAGAAATAAATATGGTACCGATATCAATCTGGGCGCTGATATTGGCCCCGGAATGAAGATTTCTCATTTCGTTGGTATTGTGGTTGCCGATTGTTGCGAAATAGGCTCGAACCTGAACATTAAGCAAAATGTGACAATTGGTATCAAATATGACAATCAGAGCGGCAAGATCTATATAGGGGACAATGTCATCATTGGTGCGAACAGTTGCATTATCGGTTGCGATATAAGCATCGGGAATAATGTCACCATCGGTGCGATGAGTTTCGTAGATAAAAATGTTCCTAATGATTGCGTTGTCTATAACCAGCGCACAGATAACCTGATCTACAAGCAGATTGCGTAACCCACTGACGATTATTTTTTAAAGGCGCGTTATGCGCCTTTTTTATGCCTCAGACAAACCCCCTCCCATTACTCCGGTTTGAGTCTAATCAGCGCATCCTGAGCGAACTGTTGTTTCAGCTCTTGCTTGCTTTTGGTAACGATCTGCCCGTCAGTGCCGATGCTCATATGCTGGGCATCCACGTTGTGACGTGACTGATACAGCATCACCGCTTGCAGGCTGTGCTCTTTTTGTTCTGGCGTCAGCGCCACACCGTCGGGCCATTTCCCCAGCTCTACGGCCAGCGCCAGACGTGCGTAGATTTCCGGCGTCATTACATCAATGAGTTGATTAATTTCCATCTGAGCACCTCTGTTCAACAGGATTATTCAAAAGGTTTTGAATAATAGCTGAATCGATTTTGTCGGTAAGATTACAGCGCAGCCTAACCGGCCGTTTTTTCGCCATTTTTGCTGTCGGTAAAACTCATCGCAGCAGAATTTACGCAGTAACGTTCACCTGTTGGTTGCGGGCCATCCGGGAAAACATGCCCTAAATGTGCCCCGCAGCTGGAACAGCGGATCTCAATGCGGTCCATATTATGCGTATTATCAGTGAGATATTTTATCGCATCGTGGTCAACAGGTTGATAAAAACTTGGCCATCCGCAGCCGGATTCATACTTAGTCTCTGAGTAAAACAGAGGCGCGTTACACACTACGCAATGATAAATGCCCTGGCGAATGTTGTGCAGCAGTTTTCCTGTATAAGGGCGCTCGGTTCCGTGTTCCTGGGTGACATAACGTTGAATTTCAGTGAGTTGTTCGGGTGCAGAAGCAGATTTGGATGAATTGCTCATGATTATCGTTCTCTGACGAATTTAAATTACAACTAAATTAACAGTTTATAATAACAAAAAATTAACAACAATTCAGCCTGTTTTGTCCTAAACTGTATGGCATCAGCGTTAGCCAGCTCCAACTTGTGATGGCGATCACACTCCTGATCTTCTTGCCCTTTATATTCTGTTTTTCGCCCCCATCTGGTTGTGAGCCGATTAAAAAAACGGAACGTGCAATAAGCGAGCAACAGTAGGTCGTCGCTTTGACTTACAGCAATAATTGACACGATTCCGCTTGACGCTCAGCAAGGTTTTTGTAATTTTACAACCAACCTTTTATTCACTAAAAAAATAGCTGGTGGAATATATGACTATCAAAGTAGGTATCAACGGTTTTGGCCGTATCGGTCGCATTGTTTTCCGTGCTGCTCAGGAACGTTCTGACATCGAGATCGTAGCAATCAACGATCTGTTAGACGCAGAATACATGGCATACATGCTGAAGTACGACTCAACTCATGGTCGTTTCAACGGTACTGTTGAAGTTAAAGACGGTCACCTGGTTGTTAACGGCAAAACCATCCGTGTTACCGCTGAGCGTGACCCAGCTAACCTGAAATGGAATGAAGTTAACGTTGATGTTGTTGCTGAAGCGACTGGTCTGTTCCTGGACGACGCAACTGCACGTAAACACATCACTGCAGGCGCTAAGAAAGTTGTTCTGACTGGTCCATCTAAAGATGACACCCCTATGTTCGTTATGGGCGTTAACCATAAAGAATACAAAGGTCAGGAAATCGTTTCTAACGCATCTTGCACCACTAACTGCCTGGCACCACTGGCTAAAGTTATCAACGACAACTTCGGTATCGTTGAAGCGCTGATGACCACTGTTCATGCAACTACCGCAACTCAGAAAACCGTTGATGGCCCGTCTCACAAAGACTGGCGCGGCGGCCGCGGCGCATCTCAAAACATCATCCCTTCTTCTACCGGTGCAGCTAAAGCAGTAGGTAAAGTTATCCCTGCTCTGAACGGTAAACTGACCGGTATGGCGTTCCGCGTTCCTACTCCTAACGTTTCTGTTGTTGACCTGACTGCACGTCTGGAAAAACCAGCAACCTACAAAGAAATCTGCGCAGTAATCAAAGCAGCTTCTGAAGCAGGCGACCTGAAAGGCGTTCTGGGTTACACCGAAGACGACGTTGTTTCTACCGATTTCAACGGCGAAAAACTGACTTCAGTATTCGATGCTAAAGCAGGTATCGCGCTGAATGACAACTTTGTGAAACTGGTTTCCTGGTACGACAACGAAACTGGCTACTCAAACAAAGTACTGGATCTGATTTCTCACGTTTCCAAATAATTGGCAATGTTGATGAACTGATTGAAGGGCGACGCAAGTCGCCCTTTTGCTTTCTGTCAGTCGCACATTTTTATCAGGCATATGAGTGCGATCAAACAGAATGATCACGTTCATCTGTAGTCTTGGTTCTTATCTTCGTAATTGTTAAAACCCTGACAGGACTTTAGATAATGACAGAACAACTCTTTTCTCTTCCGGTCGTAAACCAAATTTCAACCACCATCAGCCAGCGTCAGATCGACGAACTGCCGGTGATCGTTGTTTCTCATCCCAAAGTAAAAGCGGCTGTAGCCTTACAAGGCGCACATTTATTGTCCTGGCAGCCTGAAGGCGAAGCGCCTGTGCTGTGGATGAGCAGCGCAAGCGCTTTCAAAGAAGGCGTCGCAATTCGTGGCGGTATTCCAATTTGCTGGCCGTGGTTTGGCCCGGCGGGTAAACCGTCTCACGGTTTTGCGCGTAACTTCACCTGGACACTGACCGATCACAAAGAAAGCGCTGAAGGCGTTGTTCTGACGCTGACGCTGAAAAGCACACCTGAAAGTCTGGAATTGTGGCCACACGAATTTGTGCTGACCGCGCGCTTCACACTCGGTGAAATCTGCCACATTGAGCTGGAATCTGCCGGTGACTTCGAAGCCAACAGCGCCCTGCACACCTATTTCAACATCGGCAATATCGCGGATGTCACCGTTAAAGGGCTCGGTGCCAGCTTCATTGATAAAGTCGATGGCGCGAAACTTAAAGAAGAAGCTGGTGACCTGACCTTTACCGGACAGACTGACCGCATCTACACCCAGCCTCAGGCGACCAGTGAAATCGTGGATCCGGTGCTGAAACGCACGCTGGTTGTTGCGCATGAAAACAACGCAGACGTTGTGGCGTGGAACCCGGGTTCTGCGCTGTCCGTAAGCATGGTCGATATGCCAGACGACGGTTACAAAACCATGGTTTGTGTTGAAACGGCGCAGGTGTCAGACAAGCATGTTTCGACCGCCGCTGCACCGGCACGTCTTGCGGTGACATTCTCAATCCGCAAATAACCGGACAGAGTTTTCACGTCGTAAAAACTAAGGGGCCATCCGGCCCCTTTTGTCTGCGTCAGATTTAGCGAATTCAGACCATATCCAGCGAGGTTTTCCCGCGTGGTGCCGGAAAGGCAGCATTGATCATCGCAATTTCTTCATCCGTCAGAAACAGCGCCAACGCTGCCGCATTCTCTTTGACATGCTGCGGCTGAACGGCTTTAGGAATCGCAATCACGTTGCGGGTGCGCGTTACCCAAGCCAGCGCGATTTGCGAACTGCTCACGCCGCGCACGGCGGCAATTTTCTGCATCACCGGATTGTCCAGCACGTCATGACGTAATTTTCCGGCCTGTGCCAGCGGGCAATACGCCATTACCGGGACAGCGTGTTCTTCGCACCACGGCAAAAGGTCAAATTCGATGCCCCGTGAAGCGGCGTGATATAAAACCTGATCGGTCATACATTCCTGGCCGCCGGGAATCTTCCACAATTCCTGCATATCATCGGTATCAAGATTGGATACGCCCCAGCGCCGGATTTTGCCTGACTGCTGCAACTTTTCCATCGCCGCAACGGTGTCATGTAACGGAATCGAACCACGCCAGTGCAACAGATACAGGTCTATACAATCTGTTTGCAATCTTTTGAGACTTTGTTCGCAGGCGGTTATCGCCTTCTCCCCTCCGGCATGATGTGGATAGACTTTTGAGACCAGATACACTTCATCACGCCGTCCGGCTATTGCCTCGCCGACCACCCTTTCCGCCTCGCCGTCCGCGTACATTTCTGCGGTGTCGATCAGGGTCATACCGGCATCCAGCCCTTGTTTCAGCGCATCCACTTCGGCGCGCCGCTCACTGCGTTGTTCTCCCATAAACCAGGTGCCTTGTCCGATTGCGGGAACGCTTGTGCCATCAGGAAATTGCACGGTTTTCGCTTTCATCTGTTTCCTCCTGTCGGGTCTGCAAAAATGAGTGATGAACTCGTGGTGAACTATAAATGTGCAAATGGGGTGAAACGCCCCATGAATGTGCAGAGTATGCACCGGAAAAGTGCCCGCTTAATTAAAAGCTGTAGGTCACACCGGTCCAGACAATCGCGCTATAAGATTTATCCACCATCGGACTGTCTTTCACTTCGTCCGCTAAACGGATGTAACGGCCGGTGAAGAAGCCCTGCCAGTCGCGGGTAAAGTTATAACGAGCGGAAATCTCGGCGTAAGGACTAAAGCTGTCATCGGCAGAATAGCTGTTCAGGCCACTGCGACGCGATTCTCCTTTGGTGACGCCATAGTAGTAATCGTTCTGGTTGCTGCTGTTCCACATAACACCAAAACCAGGAACCAGTGCCCAGTTGTCCTGATGAATCGGATACAGATAAGCCGCATCGGCGACCAGGCCATTACTGTTATTGAGCACATCACCGTTAAACGTTGCACGCAGCGTGCCCCAGTCTTCAACATGTGAATACGCCAGACCGCCCATCAGCGTACCGCGGCGTTTGTTGAGACGTTTCATCTGGTGATCGTCAGAGTCATCGGGGTCAAAACCGAATGGAATATACGTTGCAGTGACGCTGAATTTATTGCTGCTGTCCTTCCAAAGATAGTAGCCTGCAGTCAGTGATTTGAAATAGAAATCGTCACTGTCGTAAGACACGATCGGCACGGGTAAAATTTTATTGTCATAACCACGGTATGCGTTGACATCCGCCAGAGCCGAAGCGCCGAGTGACCAGGTTCCTGCGACAGCTGCATGACTGAAAAGCACTGCCGAGCCCACGATGGACAGTGTTTTGAGG